>NZ_FNAJ01000030.1 GCF_900101905.1 Myxococcus virescens
CAATACCTCCGGTGAAGACTCCCTCGGGACAGCGACGCTTTCGACCGATGAAGGCTCATGGTGACAAGGCCTACGCCTCCAAGAAGAACCGGCGAGGGCTGCGCAGGCGCGGAATCGCCCCACGTATTGCTCGTCCTGGAGTGGAGTCCAAGGAGCGGCTGGGCCGGCACCGCTGGGTGGCGGAGCGCACGCAGGCCTGGAAGAACCAGTTCCGCCGACTCCGCGTCCGCGACGAGCGCAGGGCCGACGTTCACTTCGGCTTCCTCGTCCTCAGTTGCTGCGTCATCCTCCTGCGCAGCCTCTACCCTCACATTTGTTAGAAGCTCTTAGTCCTGATGCACATGCTGGCTATCTGGTTTTACGGCCCACGTGACGTGCGGGAGCGCCGTGGAAGCGGGGCAACTGCGGGTTCGGCTCCGTGCTCGGCCGTTAGCGTGCCGTCGTTGAAGGCGCCATTAACACCAGCCACGACAAACTCTCAGCGGAGCACCACTCCCTCGCGTAGGCGGCGCTCATCACCTCCTACTTGCGGCACACGCATTCACCAGACGTGGCTTCAGCCAATCACCCGCACCCCAATCTCCCCGGTACCGCGTCGCTCGGGTCCTCGTTCGCGCTGGCACGCCAGGGCGACGGCCCAGAACTTATCCGCGTGCCCGCGGTTGGTTCGCTCGGCGTCGAAGGACACCTTCCCCGAGGGCAGCACGCGCCGCTTGATGGAGTGAATCTGCCCGACAAGTTCACGCTGGCGCGGCAGCGTGATGTCACGGCGCTGGAGGAGAATCTTGAAGTCAGTCGCCCAGCGCTCCTTGGCCTCGTTGGTGAAGTTCTCCTCCACCACCTGGGGGAAATCGCGGGCGAGGTTCTCCGCGAGATTCATTCCGATGCCGCTGCGGTCGACGCTGAGGCGCGCCACGGGCAGGACGGAGAGGAGGCGGCGGAGGTATCCCTCCTGCTCCGCGAAGGGGACACCTTCGAAGCTGCGCAGCATGCGGCAGGTGAAGCGGCCCTCCACCTCCTCGAAGACGGCCAGCTCCGAGCGGTCTCTCGTGCGGCCCACGTCGAAGCCCGCGACCAGGCGCCCCTGGGGCACGGGCACGTCGGAAGCGTCCTGAGCCAGTGGCAGTTCGTCGGTGGTGCACGGGAGGATGAGCTCGTAGGGGAGGAAGCTGTAGGACTCGTCGACGTAAAAGGCATTCGAACTCCTGCTGGAAGTCCTCCTGCGGCAGGGAGTCGAACTGCTCAGTGAGGACGGGGCGCCCGAAGCGCGCGACGCGCTCCTCGGTGGCCATGAGCGGGGCCTCCACCGAAGCGCGCCGCACGTCGAGCGAGAAGAAGCGGCACAGCCACCAAGGCACGTGCTGCCGGGTGTGGTGCGGGTACTTGCGCAGCTCCTGCGAGGCGATTTCCCAGAAGATGCCGCGCCGGCCCAGTGGAGTGCTGCAGCCCGTCAGTTGCCCGTGGGAGCGGAGGATGAGCGCGGTGCTGCCCGTGTAGACCTCGCGGTCGTTCACGTAATGGGCAAGCTCGTCGAGGTACGCGTCGCCGCGCTTGCCGCGAGGTGGCTTCGAGGGCACTGAGATGATGCGCGAGAGGCGCCGGCCCTTGGCGTTGGACTCGAAGGCCAGCTCCGTCTTCGCATCCGTCACGAGCTTCTTCTGGAAGGCTGTCGGCAGCTCCTCGTACACCTGCCGGGCGATGAGGACCTTCTCCACCGCGTCCGAAAGGTTGTACGAGACGAACACCGCCGTGTGGCCGTCGCGCAGGTGGCAGCGGGCGAGGGCTTCCAACGCGAAGAGGAAGGAGAATCCCACCTGCCGGCTCTTCGCCACCCAGCGGAAGCGGGAGCGGTTGTCCAGCAGTGCCTGCTGGTAGGGCTCCAGCACCACTGGCTCGCTGTCGTAGTGGCACAGGCCGCTGATGAAGCCGGACTCGGTGGCGAGCCAGTGGGTGAGGTCATCCTCGGTGCGCTTGACGATGCCGAGTGTCACGGTGTCCTCCTTCAACCGAGGCCGACGGAAATCGCCGAGGAGCGAGCTGCATCCTCCAGGACGCCGAGCACCTCGGGTCGCCAGAGGAGCTGGTAGGCGGAATGGCCGTTGCGGCTGAAGGGGACGGCCTCGGCGTACTCCCGGCCCGCGTCCGTCAGCTCCCACTCCTCCCGCTCGTTGCGCCGCTGGAGGCTGCATGCTGCCAGGCGGAGGTTCATCTTCCGGGCGGACAGCCCCAGCTTCTGGCCGAGCTGTGTGGCGTTGAGCCGCGCGGGTGGCTCGGCGGCGGACGGCAGCCCCCTGCGATGGGGCTCCATCGTCAGCCCCGTGTCTTGGTGGATGGCATCGAGCGCGCAGGCCGCTGCCAGCTCCGGCTTGAGGCCTGGAACGAAGGAGGCGAGCGTCCTGGCCACTTCCAGGTGGGCCAGCACCTGGACTTGGAGCGGTGGGGGCATCGCTGGGAGTGGCTGTGGTGACGGTGCGCCTGGCGCCGTGTAGCTGCCCGTCTTGCGGATGGAGGGCAACACCGTGTGGGTTACCCAACGGCGGAATCGCTCCACCTTTTCGGCCTTCTCGTCACTCTGGGGTCTGGACGCGAAGGTGGCTCGATACAGCCCCGGCTCGCTGATGATGGACACCTCCTGTTCTCCTCCGGGGGTACGCACGTTTGCGTACCCCTTCTCATCGTCTGCGAGCATGCGCGTCATGTCGCTGGCCATGCGGTATTCAAGGGCCGCCGCGACGTCCTTGGCGACGAACCAGGGCTCCCCGTGTACGTCGGGGACGATGCGGACGTGGTGCGACTCGAAGTCAAATGCAACAAGCTGATTCACAGTCCTTCCTTTCTTGAGGCTGGGGGATGGCCAGGGCCGCTCGCGGCCCCGGCGAAGACTCAATGGGCTGCGTGGCTAAAGACTTGTCTTGTTGGGGCGGCAGAGCGCGTATGGCCGCGTCCTCTTCACGAAGGAGCCGCCATGTCTGCCTATGCTGCTGTCGCCCGCGCACCCCGCACCCTCACGGAGAAGGAGGTGGCGCTCCTGCTGCGCGCCACGGGGTTGCACAAGGATGGATTCAGGGACCACTGCCTCTACAGCCTCGCGCTGGCTTCGGGCCTGCGCGAGCACGAGCTTGTGGCCCTCAACATCGGCGACGTCTTCGACGAGCGCGGGCGCGCACGCCGGCACGTGACGCTGACCGTCTTCAAGGGCAGCCGCC
Organism: Myxococcus virescens; assembly: GCF_900101905.1. Taxonomy (NCBI): domain Bacteria; kingdom Pseudomonadati; phylum Myxococcota; class Myxococcia; order Myxococcales; family Myxococcaceae; genus Myxococcus; species Myxococcus virescens. The sequence continues at coordinate 3,207 of NZ_FNAJ01000030.1, forward strand.
GGCACCCGGGCCCCCAGGAAGTCGTCCTCTCGGACACGGTGCTCGCGAAGCTGGAGAAGCTGCTGCGCCTGAAGCGCTCGCAGGGACACGACGTGGGGCCCCAGGCGCCGCTCTTCCTGAGCCGCAAGGGCCTGCGCCTGTCGACGCGGCAGGTGCGCCACGGCTTCGCGGTGTGGCAGGAGCGCGCGGGGCTGGAGCGGCACCTGAACTTCCACGCCGTGCGCCACACCGCGTGCACGGGGGTGTACCGGAGGACGAAGGACATCCGCCTCACCCAGAAGTTCGCGAGGCAGCGAAGCGTCGACTCCACCGTCATCTACACGCACCCCTCGGACGACGAGCTGGTGCGCGTGACGAACGATTTGCCCTGCTGACGGGGCATGCCGCTTCCGCGCTGAGCGCCCGCGAGAGCCCCTGGTTGGGCCGGGGTGCCGCGCGGAGGCGGTGAGGGGCGGCCGTGCTCGGGGCCCGTGCGGACCGCCCCATGCGCAGGCGCAGCCGGCGAAAGTGAACAGCGCGAGGCGTTCACTTACCGAGCGCAAATGAACAGGGGAGGGGTGTTCACTTTTTCGGGGGTGACCCTCTCGAAAAGGGCCCCAGATACATGCTCCGGCAGCGCCGGCCCCACGAAAAATCGCACCACCCCCCACCCTGGCGTCAGGGGTAGGCGGGGTAGGCGTGCTGGCGTCATTCGTAGGCATGGTTGCGCCCGGCCGGAGCAGGCGGTGAAGGTGACTGGGGACGAGCTGGGCCGTGAGGGTGGGCGGCAGGCGGCGCCAACCAGCGGAAAGCGGCAATCGGCCTCGGCGCTTCGGCGCCTCACGAGACCCCGTAAGCGCGCGAAACAGCGTGGGGGCGATGACGCCGAATGGCCGCCTTTACCTATTTTCGGCCATTCGGCTCGGCCCTGGTAACGGCACGCGCGCCCAGGTGCGCGCGGGGCGGTGTGCGGGGGCGCGGAGGGCTTGGCTCGGAGTCGTGGGGCTCACGAGAAGGACAAAGGCCTGCGGCCCGAAGCGCTGGGGGACACGCGCGCACGAAAGGGGCGCCACGCGGCGACAGGCGCGGCGCGCGAGGCTAACCGGGGGCGCGGCGAAGGTGGCCCACGCGGCGGCCAGCGGGGCTTCAGCGGGGAGGGGGCAAACGGGCCGTGGAAGTGAACGGCGCGCTCGCGTCCGGCCCGCTGGACGGAGTGTGCTTCCGGGCCCGAATTGTGGCCCGGAGCGATACCGCGGCGCTCGAGCACCTGGAGGCTGTCCGCCCTAACCTCGCGAAACTACGAAGCCTGTGGGGCCAGGCGTGTGCATCCGCGCGCCAGGCAGGAGCTCCACGGGGAAAGTGACCAGGCCAGGCCTGGCGCGGCGAAAGTGAACGGCGAAACTGAACGCGAAAGTGTCCGCGTTCACTTACCGGCGGGCGCTCTCAGACGGGGTCGGCGGGGGCTGCGACGTCCGTGGGAGGCGCCACGAGGGCGTCGTCCTTGGGGCTTTCCGGGGCGGCTGTGTCGAGGTTCTCGTTGCTGCTCTCCACCACTTCCGCATCCACCTCGCCGCGCTCGGCGGGCGTCGTCTCCCGCGCGGCGCGCAGTGCCTGGGCGTGCCGCGCCTGGAGGCCCTCCAGCGAGAAGCTGGCGTGCAGCTCCTGGCGGGAGTCGGCGCCGCCCATGACAAACTCCTTGAGCCTCACCATGGTGTTGAAGTCGGTGGGGTTGTCGACGCGCACGCGCCCCTCGGAGAGTGCTTCCTCGAAGCCGAGGAGGTAGCCGTCAATCATCTTTAGCGCGTCATCCTTGCTGACGGCGATGGCGTTGGCGCGCAGCTCGATGAGCTTCTGGTCCGCCTTGGTGGCGATGCGCGTCTTGGCCTCCTCGCGGCGTCGCAGGCAGTTGTGCTCCTTCGCGTAGTTGGCGACGAGGGAGGTGGCGACACCGAAGCGCTCGGCCAGCTCGCGGTACGAGGCGTAGGACGTCATGGTGGAGCCGTCGGGAAGCGTCTTCACGTCGCCGAAGACGAGGGCGCGGTCCAGCTCCTGGCGCGGAAGCGCGGGCTCCTCGGACTTGCGGGGGCGGCCCGTCTTGCGCTTCGCGGGCGGTGGCGTCGGTGGCGTCTCGGGAGGCTCCACCACCTCGGGTGGAGGCTGCCCCGCGAGGAGGCGCTTGCGGCGGCCGAGGCAGTCGTGCTGCTGGGCGTACCTGGCGACGGCGCTGTGCGCGACACCGAAGCGCTCGGCCAGCTCGCGCAGCGAGGGGAATCGCCGCTTCACACGGCCCCGCGTGGTGGGCACCTCCTCGCCTTCCACGAGGAGCCTGTCCACCTCGTCATGAGGCAGCCGAGGGCCTTCGGCCTTGGTGGGGCGCCCCAGCTTCTTGAGGGGCTTCTTCTGGGCCATGCCTTCCCTCAGCTGCCTCCGGGGGGCTGTGCTGCGGCGTCCACGTCCTGGGTGCGCAGGCGCTGCATCAGCCGCGTGCGCTGGCGCTTCAGCCGCTGGTACGTCCGCTCGGCCTCGGTGGCGTCGCCCTCGACGAGGCGGCTGACGTAGGCGCGCAGCTTCTCGCGCCGGACGACGGTGGCCATGAGGACTTCGACGTCGCTGCGAGGCAGTGTGGCCCGGGCGAGGTGTACCAGCACGGCGTCGCGCTTCACGAAGCTGCGGCGGACACTGGGCCGCCTGACGCGCTCCACTGGCGCGGTGGGGCGTGAGTCGGGCAGCCACTCGGCGAGCTGCGCCTGCGTGTACGTCTCGTGCTGTTCCGCGCGCTCCTTGCGAAGCTGGCGGAACACCTCTCGCGCCGTCTGCTGGCGCAGGCGGGCGGCAGTCCAGTCTCGCCAGCGAGAGAGTGGGAAGGCGCGCGCGACGGAGAGGAAGGTGGCGAGGACGAGCTGGTCGAGGTCTTCGCGAGGTACCGCGTTGCCGATGATGCGGCGGCGCAGACGCGTCAGCATGGGGGCGTAGGCGGAGGCGAGGGACGCCCTCCACGCCGGGCTGGAGGAGGCCTGGATTTCGGCCACCAGCGCCCGGGTGAGGGCTTCGCGCTCCGGGTACGTCTCCTCGCGCGCGTCACCCAGCGCGGCCAGCACCGATTCGAGCGTGGCATGGCGCGCGAAGGTCGGCTGCCGTGTGCGCGCAGCCGCGAAGACGGCCTGGTGCCGAGGGGCGAGCGCCTCCACACGCAGCAGGCCCAGGAGCTGGCCGAAGAAGTCACTCACCGGGGACGGGCCTCCCACCACTCGCGCACCAACTCTAGGAAGTCGTCCAGCGGCATGGTGACGAGGGGCGGCTGCCCGTCGTCCTTGCACACGGCCAGCGGCCAGCGGCCCGGCGGGCACGTCTCCACCGCCTGTCGCATGGCTTCTCGGACGTTGGCGCGCTGGTGGGCCTTAGCCTCGACCCAGAAGCACGGCACCTCGACGTCGGACACCTCCTGGCCGGTGCGGTACTGAAGGCCGCGGCGGATGAGGGCCTCGGGCATGGCCTCGCGGAAGCGGTGGACGAGGGCTCTCTCAAAATCTGCACCCTTGCGACGGGAGGACGCGCCACTCACGAGACACCTCCCGACTCCTCCATCAGCCGCTCCATGTGGCCACCCCGGGCCATGCGCACCGCGAGGCAGCGGGCCACCTCCAGCGCGCAGCGAGCGTCCGCCATGGCGCGGTGAGGCGTGGGGCGGTGGAGGCCGAAGCGCTTCGCCAGGGCGTTGAGGGAGAGGGACTCCACCTCGCCCGTGGCGAGCAGCGGCCACGCGAGACTGGCGGTGTCGAGGCGGTGGTAGTCGACTCCGGGCAGGGCCAGCTCGGTACGGCGGTAGCCCTCGGTGAGGAAGCCCCAGTCGAAGCTGGTGTTGTGGCCGGCCACGAGGGTGCCCGCCAGGAGCGGCGTCACCGTGGCGAGGGCTTCCTCCAGGGGCAGCGCGTTCCGCCACTCCGCGTCGGAGTAGCCGCACACGGCCAGGGCCTTGGGGTCGGCATCGGCCAGCCGGGTGGGCTTCACGCGGGCCTCGTACTCCGCCAGCACCTTGAGGCTGCGAGCGTCGACGCGGAGGATGGCCACCTCCAGCACCTCGTGCCGGGAGGCGTCCAGGCCTGTCGTCTCCAAGTCAATGAAGGCGAGCGTCCGCAGGTGCTGCGGGATGCTCGGGAAGAGAGGCGGAGGGAGCGCAGAGACAGGGGTGGTGTCGGAATCAGGGTGAGCGGGCAGCATCTATGCAACCTCTTTGGCCCAGAAGCGGGGCGAGTGGTGTTTGGCGGCGAGGGAGTCCAGCTCGGCCTTCAGCAGCGCGACGCGCGCGGTGCCCAGGCGCTTGCCCGTGTCCTTCAGCAGCGCGTCGAGGGCCTTCTTCTCGACGCTGGCGAGGCGCTGCAGCAGCTCCTCACGGGGGAGGCCGGTGGCCCGGGCCAGCACCGCGACGGTGGGCTCCAGCGGGTAGTCGAGGCTGGTGGTGTTGAACATGCGGTAGCGCGTGCCGGCGAGGACGAGTTCGTCCTGCTCGGCGAGGTGGGCGCGGAGGACGCCCTCCAGCTCCGCCTTGCGCGCGCCGAGAATCTTCGCGAGGTGGGCGACTTCCTGGCGCTCGCGGGCGACGGACTCCAAGTCCGACGTGTCCTCACAGACGACTCCGCGCTGGCCCGTCAGCGCCCGGGCGTAGGCGGGGCAGGTGCGGCGGTGGTCGCAGTACACGCAGTTGGGGTTGAGGCGGGCGGGGAAGGACTCCGCCTTCTCCATCTGCTGGCCCAGCGTCTCGACGTAGGCGAGGGCGGCTTCCAACTGCTCCTCGGTGCGCGTCGTCTCCTGCCGGATGCCGTGGCGGAGCATCCACATGGAGAGGCGCACCGTCTTGGCCCAAGGCCACATGCGACGCGCGGCGAGGGCGTAGAGGCTGAGCTGGAGGCTGGAGTCCAGCTCCTCGCGGGTGAAGAGCTGGTGGTTGGACTTGTAGTCCATGACGTGGACTGTCTCGTCGTCCACCCAGTCGACCCGGTCAATGAAGCCCAGGACGGTGAATGGGCCTACCGGCAACCGGAACTCCTTCTCCACGGCGAGGATGTCGCGGGCGTCCACGCGGCCCTGCTGGCGGACGAAGTCCAGGAGGATGCCGAGGCCCTGCTGGAAGAGGTCCAGGCCAGACAGGCCCGAGGCGGCCCACTCTTCACGGTAGAGCTGGAGGGTGCGCTCCTCGGAGAGACGGCCCACGTACTCGGTGTCGATGACTTCCTGGAGGAGCCGCTCAAGGACGGTGTGCAGTGCCTTGCCGAAGCTCAGGGGGACACCGGGCTCGGCGGTGTGCTTGTCGAGGTAGTGGAGCTTGTAGGACAGCGGGCAGGCCTCGAAGCGGCTCAGCCGGCTGTATGACAAATGCTGGTTTCGCAGGGCGCTCATGACGTGGGCCTCCGGGCCGGTGCGGCGGGCGTGTCGCGAGACAGTCATCACGCTCTTTTCGAGAGACACATCAAGTCGAAGGGGGCGGGCAGCATGGCCCGCTGCGTGTGTTTCACAGGCGCAGGGCACGCTCATGGCGACACCTCGTCTGCGGAGGCTTGCCGCTTCTCGAACGACATGACGCGCGAGCCAGGGAAGGCAGACAGGACGCGTACCAGCGTGGCGGCATGCTCGGGGGTGAGCTCCTTTCGGGCCTGGCCGGTGTAGTCGGGGACGAGCCACACTTCGCCGTAGGTCTCGGAGCGGAAGCACACCTCGGCGTTGAGGGCCTTGAAGCTGGCGATGTCCTCGTCGGTGAGGCCGCGCAGGGCCTCCGCGTCCAGCTCCTTCACATCGGGAGACGGAGCTGGCGGCGCGGGCTTGGAGGCGGGCGTCGGGGCGAGCTTCTTCGAGCCTGCCTCGGGCAGTGGCTGCCCGAACAAGTCCACCGCAACCGGAGCGGACTTCGCTGGAGGCATGGGGGCGGGCGGCGCGGCTACGTCACGATGAGGCCGTGCCTGCCGATTCACCTTCAGCCACTCGGTGCAGGTGCCCACGCCAGGCAAGGTGCAGCCACCGCCAGGCCGGTAGTGCAGGCAGTGCTTGCCCTCGCCGCGGACGTAGGCCTCGCACGTCACGCCGGACGGACGTTGCTGCGCGGGGGTTGGCTGGAGGAGGTGTGTAAGGGCCATGCGCGGAAGTCGGCGGCGCGTGTTTGCCGATACATCCTAAAAGCACCCCATCTCTTCGATTTGGGACAAGAAATCTTTTTGCCCGATTTCTTTTTTGATTTTCCGAGGGCGAGTGACACGCGGCCATAAGGCAGAACAAAGGCCTCCGGCGCGATTTCGGGGACATGCCGTCACCGGGTGGCAGAGAGGTGGCAGCCGGTGGCAGGCACTTTTTGAAAGACTGCCACGAAATTCCCCAGTGAAATCAACGGAGTGGCAGTGGTGGCAATGGTGGCAGTGTTTTTTTGGGTAATACACCCTAGGGGAAGTGAAACTTCGGCCCCCTATTGAATAGTGCCATTCAAATATGCGCGCGCGTCACGTAGGGGTACCTGAAAAAAGACTGCCACCACTGCCACCAAGAGATAAGTTCTTGAAAAGAAAGAAGAAAAAGGTGGCAGGTGGTACTGCCACCCCTCTGCCACCCCTGCCACCTCTGAAACTTTGAGTAAAAGTACTGCTGCGGAATGTGAAGTGCCTTGGCCGGACTGACGAATCGCGGGAGTGAGTGAGGGGGATTGAGACGATTCGCGGGAGTGGCGTGGCCTGGGGATGGCCTTAGAACGGCCGGAAACGGCCTCCAGGCACGAGAAAGGGGCAGGGGGCGCCCTTCCCCTGGGAAGAGGGCTCTCGGCGTTTCCTGGGGCTTGCTAGGCCGTCATCCACCTGTGAGGGCCGACGGAAGCGCCGCACCCCTTCGCGGTGGGTGTGATTGAGCTGTGAGAGGATTGTGTTTCACGGAGTGCGCGTCCTGAGTCATGGACGGCGCGTCTCTGCCTGCGTGGATGGCGGATGGAGCCGTTGGAACTTCTCCCTCCCGTGTAGAGGGCGCCCTGGGCGGTGTCGCCTCGGCATGAAAGTCGCAAACGGCGCTCGCATGTCCCCGACGCTGAAGCAGCCGACTTTTTCGCGTGACAGCGCCTTCGCCCGAGAATCGGGGTGTGTCGGCATGGCGTCTAATTCGCGTTTGACTGTGTATGCCAATGCTCGAAGGCTGCGTGGTGCAGGTGAGCTGCATCCCGTGGAAGGGACGTGTGAATGCCCCCGGTATGGCGACGCCGGTACTGCGTTTGTGCGCGTTGTCGGGCTTGTCGCGCTCAGGTTTCGACGTCTCGTCCGTAGTGGGCGGGCATGTATCAACGCGGTGGTATTGAGGGTTGTGGAGAAGGCGCCGTGAATTCTGGATTCAGCGAGATGTGCGGAGCAATCGCGGCCGGCCTGGTGCTGTCGGTGGGGTTGGGTGTCCAAGTCGTCGCCCGGCTTCATGCCGACGCGTGGGGGCTGCCTTGTCCTGCTCCTATTGCCCCTGCGGTCGCCCCGATAGTCTCAATATGGCTCGCTCGTTGCTGTCGCGGAGCCACTGGCCGCTGATTTGGGCCTGTGCCGCGTCTGGCCGAATCCCGACTGAGTCCCCACAGCGTCCTGGCGCTCCCACGAATACGGGAGCTGCTGGACGCTGACGTCGCTTCTCCTGTGGGACTCACCATGCTTCCCCATTCCGCTGGCCCTTGCTGAGCGCTGGGCTGGGACGATGTGCGCCTGTGCGTAGATGCTGGAACAGACTTCACGAGGACCTCGGCGTGTCCATTCGGACGGCCGAGGCGCGGCGCGCCTATCGTGTGCTGTGGCGCAACTGGGAGGCGCTCTCTGGCTTCGAGGAGCCGGAGTCCCTTGTTACATTTCTCACTGCGCGCGAGGGTGAGTCTCACGTCAAGGATGGCTTACTCGCGGGCCTCGTCATGCTGGTGCAGATGGGCGCCGCGGCTAACGCCTTCGTGGCGTTGCTGTGGCTGGGCCTCTGGCCGGGGCTGGACAGCGTGTATCGCCGATGTCTCAGGCGAATGGAGAGTGCGCCTGAAGAGGTGGTCTCCTCGATTGCGGCGTCCTTCATGGGGCTCGTGGCGCGCGTCAACTTGTCCCGCGTCCACCGGGTGGCAGCAGCACTCGTGCTGGGTACGGAGCGCGATGTCCTCAAGGGCTGGCACAAGGAGTTGCAGGCGCAACGCCAACGCGTGCGCCTTGGGACACTGGCCCAAGCAGACGCCGCAGTGCCCTCGGGGCCGTGGCACGCCCCATTCATGCCTCGGGCCCGCTCCTTCAACGCCGAGGTGGAAGAGCTGCGCGCACGGCTCCTCCCGTTGACGGGCGAGGACACCGACCTGGTGGTGTCCGTCCTTCTTCGCGAGGAGGACTACGCCGAGGCCGGAGCGAGCTTCGGGCTTGCGCCTGCGGCGGCGCGCAAGCGTGTCCAGCGGGCCCTGGCGCGCCTGCGGAAAATGAAGAAAAAAATCCCCGAAAAAGAATTCCTGTCCCAAATCGGCGGGTGGGGGTGCTTTTTAGAGTTTGTGGATTCTGAAACAGCCCAGAGGGCAGCGAGTGAGGGCGGCTGACGGGGGACGCGAATCGCATGTCCCCGCCGCGCGCCGCCTGGCTTTGAGGGAGTAACGGGGCCGCCTCGCGCCCCAATCCAATCCTGCTTCGAGACACCCTGCCCGCCTCGGCGGACAGCAACGCACCTGTATTGCCTACCACTTGGAAGGACTGAATGAAGACAGCCGCGCGAAACAACTTCGAGCACGATGAAACACACGTGCGCTTCTTCGCTCGCATCGACGGACACCGCCACCACGTGGTGAGCCGGGGCGACTCAAGGCCAGAAGCGGAGGAGCGCCGCGCGTGCCTCTGCTGCGAGTGCGCTGGGGCGCAGGCCAATGACTACGTCCGCATGCCGGGCCTCTTCCGCCGCTGGGAGTTTCAGCATGTGGTGGACGCCGAGGCGGACTTCAACATCGAGGCGGCTGGCTCCACCGAGGACGGCACCGAGTTGTTCTCGGTGTACCGGCGCGAGCGCCCCACCCATACCCATTGCCAGAAGGAGGAGTGAAGCACATGGCCAACATGTGGGAGCAGACGGCCGCGATGGCCAAGCAGCATGAGCAGCAGGGCGGCGCCTGGCTGAAGCTGGCGAATGACGGTGACACCGCCGTCGTCGTCTTCCTCGGGGAGCCGCACCCGCGCGAGGTGGTTTTCGTCGACAACAAGTTCGTCCCCTTCGACGAGACGCTGAAGGCCCAGGGGCAAAAGCCCTCGCTGCGCGTGGCCCTCAACGTCGCCGTCTACGAGACGCGCGAGGTGAAGGTGATGGAGCAGGCCGTCACCTTCTTCAACACGCTGATGGAGCTCCGGGCGAAGTACGGGCTGGAGAAGTGGGCCTTCGAGGTGAAGCGGAGGGGCGCGGCCAAGGACACGAAGACGACGTACTCCATCCTCCCGGACCGGCAGCTCACCACAGAGGAGATGGCGGCCTTCCAGTCGTTGCAGCAGCACGACTTGCCGAAGCTGTACGCGGCGGAGGCGGCTGGCGCGGCGAGTGGCGCGTCGCCCGCGAGCGCTCCCAGTGCGAAGGCGAGTGAGCCCATCGACGTGAAGCTCGCGCAGGCCATGGCCACCGCGCTGAAGGCGCTGCCGCGCGAGGCGGTGGACCGCTTCCTCCAGAAGTTCGCCGTCCAGCGCATCCGGGACATCCCGGCGTCGAAGGGCGAGCTGGCGCGCGCCTTCGTCGACTCCCTCGTCGCCGAATACTCCGCGGAGAGTGTCGCGGACGTGGACCCCTTCGGGCCGTGAGCACGCCCCGCTGAAGCTAGTTGCCGTAGCCCTGCGCGAAGGGGGCCTGTTGCGAGCCCCCGACGCGCTTCTCTGAGGAAGACAAGAATGGTGGAAGACTTCTCCGAAATGCGCGGGGACGGGGGACGTGTTGTCTCTCGCACCCAGGACTCCAGCGTGGGGGCCGCGCCGTCGGCGCCTGCGCGCAACGCGGGCACGGCCACGGGCTTGCGGCCTCTGCGGGTGCGAGTGGACTCCGGTTTGAGCCTCTCCGCGAGTGAGGTACCGCCGAAGGTGCTGGAGGGCCTGCTGAGTGCGCTCAGCCTGCCCAACCCTGCGTACTGGAAGCTGGTGCGGCTGAAGAAGCGCCCTGGAGATGAGCCCCAGTCGCTGTACTTCCTCAAGCAGTTGGGCCGGGAGATTCGGCTGCCGCGCGGAGCGATTCACGTCTTGCGCAAAGTCACGCAGGAGGCCGGACTCGCCCTTGCCTTCGAGGACGTGCGCGCGCTGCCGGTGGAGCGCCTGCCGTCGATGCCCACGGTGCCGTTGCGCGATTATCAGGCCGATGCTGTCGAGCGGCTGGTGAAGGCCACGCAGGGGACAGCAGTCCTGCCGTGCGGCGCTGGGAAGAGCGTCCTGGCGGTAGGTGCCATGGCGCGGCTCCGCACGCCGACACTCGTCCTCGTGCACACAGTGGACCTGGCCGAGCAGTGGCGTGAGCACATTCGCGCGCACCTGGGCCTGGAGGCGGGCCTCGTGGGCGCCGGGGAAGAGGCGGTGCGGGCCGTCACTGTGGCCGTCGTCCAATCCATCACCCGGTGGAAGGACGCGAAGCTCGACGCCTTCCTCAGCCGCTTCGGCTTGCTCGTCCTCGACGAGGCCCACCACATTGCCGCCAGCGCCTTTCATCGAATCGTGGACCGTTGCCCGGCGCGCTACCGACTGGGCCTGACGGCGACTCCCGAGCGGGAGGACGGGCTGACACCCCTATTGCGCTTCTTCCTGGGGGCACCTCTGGCCGTGGTGAAGCACGGGGACCTTGTCGCGCGCGGGGTGCTGGTGGTTCCGGAAGTGCGCGTTGTGGAGACGGCCTTCGAGTACCCCTACGTCGGCTCCGCGGACTACGCGCCCATGCTGGGGGCGCTGGTGGAGGACAAGGCTCGCAATGACCTCGTCCTTGGCGCCGTTGCCCGCGAAGCATGGGCAGGCCACCTGTGCCTCGTCCTCACGGGACGGGTGGACCATTGCGAACTGCTAGCCCAGCGGCTGTCGGCCACGGGTATTCCCGCCGCAGCGCTGACGAGCGCGGTGCCGCGCGAGGAGCGCAAGGCCCTCCTGGACAAGGCCCGCGCCGGGCGCGTCCGCGTCCTCGTGGCCACCAGCTTGGCGGATGAGGGGTTGGACTTGCCGCGCCTCTCGCGCGTCTTCGTGACGTACCCCGGCCGCGCCAAGGGACGCACAGTCCAGCGCCTCGGACGCCTGATGCGTCCTCATCCGGAGAAGAAGAGCGCTGTCCTCATCGACTTCCTCGACAGGAAGGTGCCGCTCTTGCGGCGCCACCACGTGAAGCGCCGCGAGCAGTACGCCACGGTACTGGGAGTGGCTAGCGCAGCCAACGCACATTGATCCGCTTCAGAGAGTGAACACCTTCGATGACGACACCTTCTGACACCACTCCAATCACTCCCAACCCCGACGCCATCCGCGCCACGCGGCAGTGGCTCGCGCACGCACCACACGGCGTCAGCGAAGTCCGTGTCATCCGCCCAGGTGGTGGTGGCATCGTCGGCCTGGGCTTCTTCGACGACGAGGAGTCCTTCGTCGCGGCCTGCGTCGAGGCCAACGCCGCCGGCAACGTGTACGTGGGCATACAGCCGCGCCCTCGGCGCCTGCTGGAGCTGGCCCCCAACGTCCTGCGCCCGTTGCGAAGTGGGGCGGGCAGCAAGGACATCGAGGTGGTGACGGCCACGGTGGTGGACCTGGACCCGGTGCGCCCCAAGGACACTGCCAGCACCGAGGACGAGCTCTCACTGACGCTCCAGGCGGCGGAAGCCGCCGCGGCCTGGTGTGAGGCGCAGGGGCTTGTCCGGCCGCGGCTGATGATGAGCGGCAACGGGGCGCAGCTCTGGTTCGCCCTGCCGCCGCAGTCTCTGGAGGGCGAGAGCCACGAGCGAGTGCAGGCGGGGCTGAAGTCCTTCGAGGCCGAGTTCCGTGCCCGCTTCGCCTCCGAGCGCGTGCGCGTGGACTCCATCCACGACGTGGCCCGCATCATCAAGGTGGCGGGCACTGTCGCCCGGAAGGGAGCTGGGACTGCGGAGCGGCCCCACCGAGCAGCTCGGGCGCTGGCCGGCTTCGAGCGCGTGGAAGACGCAGGACTCCTGGAGCGCCTGCTGAAAGCGCCGGTGCAGCCGCCGGTGGCGAACCTGGCGCGTCCGGCTCAGGTGGCGCTGCCGCTGGCGGCCTCCACCTCGGCGCCGCAGGGGATGGTGAAGGCCCGCCGGACGGAGACGGGGGAATACGACTGGGCGCAGCCGGTGGAGATGTGCGGCCCGGTGCTGCGCTTGTGGCAGGAGGGGGCGGAGGACCGGAGCGTCGCCATCTTCAACATGGTGCGCTTCTTCGCGCACAAGCAGCTCGGCCTCGATGAAATCACCGAGCTTGTCCTCGAGTACGACAGGCGCGGCCTGGGGAAGTTGAAGGGCCGGGACGGAGTCGGCTACATCCGCAAGGCCTACGAGAAGGTGATGGCCACCGCCCGCGAGGATGGCGGCGTGGCGCCGCCCTGCCACTCCCTCCAGGGCATGGGCTACTGCCGCGTCAACCGCGAGCCGGACGTGCGCTGCGAACTCTACGAAGTCGTCTTCGACATCGAGGCGGCTGTGGATCGCCTGGCCACGGTACCGGCCCAGGACGTGGAGTACCGCCTCAAGCCGATTCTGGAGGCCATCGCCCACCGTCCTCCGTCCGCGCAGGAGAAGTACCTGGGCCTGCTGGAGGTGCGCACGGGCTTGCCCGCGCAGAAGCTGCGGCTGTCCATGGCCCGCGCCGTGCGCACTTCAGCAGCGGCAGAGGGCGCAGAGGGAGCGGACTCCAAGGGAGGCGGAAAGGGCAGCAGCGGCGACGACACCATCGACGGCGAGGTGTACGAGGACGCGTACTGCTACTACACGGTGACGCAGCGGGGAGATGCGAAGGCGATTTCCTCCTTCACCTTCACCCCACGGGCCCTCGTAGAGACTGAGGAGGGGGAGGTATTCCTCGGAGACGTCCGCACGGACAAGGGCACCAGCGTGGAAGGGGCGCGGCTGCCGAGGCGTGCCTTCAACTCGCGCAAGGAGCTGCTGCACCACCTGCCCTCCATCCACACGCAGTGGACGGGGACAGACAACAACGTGCAGGGCCTGCTACGCGTGGTGGCGCGGCGTGCGGTGCCGCGACTGCCGGGCACCAGCGTCCTGGGGGACTTCAAACAGGGGGCGCACCACGTGTGGGTGGCACCCGGATGCACCATTGGGAAGGAGGGTTTCCTCTCTCCGTCGCCCGTGGCGTACCTGCCCAATGGGGCGTCACTCGAGTCGCGCGTCCGCTACGAGGCCACGGACGACGACAGCTTCCACGACGTGGCGCGCACGGTTTTCGAGTACCTGCCGCGAATCAACACGCCGCAGGTGGTGCTGCCCATGCTGGGCTGGTTTTTCGCCACGCCGCTGAAGCCACGCCTCTTGGAGAAGGTGGGCTCCTTCCCCATTCTCTTCTCGTACGGGACGCAAGGCAGCGGCAAGTCCAGCACCTGCACGGAAGTCTTCTGGCCGCTGGCCGGCGTACCGGCCTCGGACGCCTACAGCGTGACGGAGACGGAATTCGCCCTCGTGAAGCTGCTGTCCTCGACGCGCTCCGTGCCGGTGGTGCTGGACGAGTACAAGCCCCATGACATGCCGCCGCCGCGCCTCCACCTGGTGCACCGCTACATGCGGCGCCTCTACCGCGGAGAGACGGAGGAGCGGGGCCGGCCGGACTTGACGGTGTCCACATACCGCCTGCAGGCCCCGCTGTGTGTCTGCGGAGAGACGCGGCCCACGGAGGCGGCCCTCGTGGAGCGCATTCTCCCCGTCAGCCCGGAGAAGGCGACGGTGCAGCAGCCGGCATACCGGGCGGCCTTCCGTGAGGTGACGTCTGTCCGCCTGGCCCTCTTCGCCCCTCGCTACATTCAATTCTGCCTGGGGCGGGACTTCGACGCGGACTACCGCCTGGCCCGCACCGTCGCGGACGACTTCATGAAGGGGCGGCAGGTGCCTCCGCGCGTCGCCGACAACGTGACGGCCATGCTGCTGGGCATTCACCTCTTCGAGCAGTTCGCCGAGGAGTGCGGCTACCCGTTGCCCGCCGACTTGGGCGCCCGTGAGGCCGTGGACGCCGTGTTGAAGGACGTCCTTGAGGAAGAGGAGGGCGTGCGAAACGCCCTCGACGTCTTCATCCAGAAGCTGTCCGTCATGGCGATTCAGGGCGAGCTGAAGCACCGCGTGCATTACGCCTTCGTCGAGGGGCGACTGTGCGTCCACCTGGAGTCCGCCTACGACGCCTTCCGGATGTACTGCAAGCGCACCGACTACCGGGGAGAGTTGGTGGACACGAAGGCGCTGCGACGCCTCATTCACGAAAACCACCGCGCCGGAGGGTACGTCGTTTCCCCCAGCGAGCGCGTCTGCTTCGCCGGCAAGTCCCTGCGCAGGTGCGCCCTGGTGATTGACGTCGCGAAGGTGCCCTTCATCTCCGCGGACGACTTCTCGCACGTCGAGGAGGCAAGCCGTGGGTGGCGCGGCCATGGCTACAGCTACGCGGAGGAAGGGCGTCCTGAGTGAGTGGTGACAAGCAGGCGTTTGGGTGGAGACCCATTCTTGAGGTGGAGTCATGACAAGGCTGTCGCGTAGCAAGCTGTGGACGGAGTTTCTTCAACGTCTCGCGTCGGAGATGGAGCCGCTGGCCCCCCTGCTTCACCAGGGGCGGCGGCTGGTATGGCGGCAAGGGGAGTGGCTGAATTGGGTGACGCTCTCGCGCCACTCCTGGCCGGACAGGCATTTCCCCGAAGCGCCGCCGGTGACGCGGATTTCGATGAACCGATTCATTTTTGAGCCCTCCGAAGCCATGCTCCGCCGGTTCGGCTTCAACGGTGTGGGGCTCCCCTTGGGGGAGCGACGTCTGCGCCTGGAGTGGACTGTCTACGGGGAGGAGTTGCTCGCCTTCGCGAGCTGGCTGCCGCTGCTGATTCGTGGCCGGCTGAATGCGACGGAGCCGATTCCGCTGCCCCCGCACCCGAGCCACGTCTTCAATGGGGGGCTGAGGAAGACAAGCTATGCATGGACGGCCACGGCGTGGGAGGCCTATGCGCGTTGGAAGCGAACGGATGCGAGCCTCCCATGCGTGGCGATTCCCGCCGACCGGGTGAAGCCGGCAAGGGCCCTGACGAGAACACTCCGTCTGCCCCACTGAAGCGCTCCTTGGCGCGGTCCCTGCGGACCGCGTCTGGGGGGCTGTGATGCGTGGTTGGGCGAGTGAGGACGTCCTTGTGGGAATGCGGCGGGCACCACGTGTCCCCGTGACTCCGCCCTCAAGCCTTTGTCATGACGATGGATGCGCGAATGTCGAAGCAGGTTGAGGATGACGTCACGGTGGCTGAGCTGCCAATCCCCGTGCGGCAACGCCGCGAGGATGTAGTGGACGTGTTGTCCGAGGCACTCTGGGAGCTGTGGTTGCGTCGTCATGCACAGCGAAGCCAGCAGGCGCCTGCGTGGGGTGCGGAGGAGAGCGCGCATGGCTGAGCCGCGGACTCTCGACTTGTCTTCTTCTGGGGACAGAGCGTCCATGGCCTTCGCCCGAGGGCGTGCTGCCCCGGACGAAGGAGACACCACCATGGCGAAGAAGGGGATTGCACGGGCCGCGCGCAAGGAGCTGGCGGCCGTGCCAGCGCAACTGGCCGCCCTGGCCAGCATGTCGGTGCCGGATTTAGCGGCGAAGTACCTGGAGCTGTACGGCGAGCCCACGCGCAGCCGCAACCGGGACTACCTGAAGAAGCGCCTGGCCTTCCGGATTCAGGAGCTGGCCGAAGGGGGCCTCTCCACGCGCGCCGTCGCCCGCATCTCGGAGTTGGGCGACAAGCTGCCCGAGCGCTGGCGGATGCGGCAGGTGGAGGAGGCGAAGCCCGCGACGCCGCAGCCTCCAGCCGCTGTGGACGGACGCGCAGCCGCTGTGGATGGGCGAGCTGCTGCTGCGGACGGGCGCGACGCGCGCCTGCCGCCGCCGGGCACGGTGCTGACGCGCGTATTCAAGGGGACGCAGCACCGGGTGACGGTGCGCGAGGGCGGAATTGAATACGAGGGCCAGCTTCACCGCAGCCTCTCCAGTGTGGCCAAACTGATTACGGGCACGGCCTGGAATGGCTTCGCCTTCTTCGGCCTCAAGGACGGCAGCTCGAAGGCGGTGAAGTCATGAACGGCCCCGAATTCTTCCAAACGTACATGGGAAAGCGTTTCTTCGAGTCGACGATGCCGAACCTTGTCCGCGAGCTGAAGCGCCTCAACGACAACGTGGAGCGACTGGTGACCGTGGCAGAGCAGCACGCCGGGCAGAAGCAGTCGTCGAGCGGCGAGCCGGTGCCGCCGACGACAGAGGGGGGGGAGACACCATGAGGAAGAGCAAGCCAGCGCCCTCGGACGCGAAGCGCTGCGCCGTCTACACGCGCAAGTCTACGGCGGCGGGCCTGGAGATGGAGTTCAACTCGCTGGACGCCCAGCGCGAGTCCTGTGTCGCCTACGTGCAGCGCCAGCCCGGCTGGGTGTTGGTGGAGGAGAGCTACGACGATGGTGGCTTCACCGGGGCCAACATGGAGCGGCCCGCCTTCCAGCGACTGCTGCAGGACGTGGACGCGGGCCGGGTGGACGTGGTGGTGGTGTACAAGGTGGACCGCCTCTCCCGCAGCCTCCTCGACTTCGCGAAAGTCATGGAGCGCTTCAACGCGGCGGGGGCGTCCTTCGTCTCGGTGACGCAGAACTTCAGCACGGCGGACGCCATGGGGCGCCTGACGTTGAACATGCTGATGAGCTTCGCCGAGTTCGAGCGGGAGATGATTTCCGAGCGGACGAGGGACAAGGTGGCTGCTGCGCGACGCAAGGGGAAGTGGACGGGAGGCCGCGCGCCGCTGGGCTACGAGGTAAAGGACAAGCGCCTCGTGGTGAATGAGTACGAGGCAGTGGTGGTGCGGGAGGCGTTCGAGCTGTACCTCCAGCACCAGAAGGCCTCGGCGGTGGCACGCCTCCTCAACGAGACGGGGCGCAAGACGAAGCGGTACGAGGCCCAGAGTGGCGCCACGCGCGCGGCTCGGAAGTGGACGACGCAGGATGTGCTGCGCCTCTTGAGGAGTCCCCTGTACGCGGGCTTCGTGCCGTATGGCAACGAGATGCACCCGGGCGAGCATCCGCCCATTGTGGACAGGGCCACCTTCCACCGGGTGCAGGACATGCTGGAGGGCCCCGGTATTCAGTACCACGGGCGCAACCCCGACTACGTGCTGCGAGGCCTGCTGCGCTGCGGCCTGTGCGGCGAGGCGATGACGCCCGGCTCCACGCGCAAGGGCGAGCGCGAGTACCGCTACTACCGCTGCGTCACCCGGGACAAACAGGGGAAGGAGGGGTGCCGGGCCGCGCCACTTCCGGCAGCCGCCCTGGAGGACTTCGTCGTCACGCAGCTGCGGGAGGCTTCGGTAGGCGACGGCTTCGCTGCCCAGGTGCATGCCCGCCTCACGGCGCGGCTGGAGGAGAAGCACCAGGCACTGCGCGCCGAGCGCGCGCAGTTGCCGAGGGACTTGGCCAAGCGTGCTGGGGAGTCGAGGAAGTGGGTGGACTCCCTCTCGAAGCTGGACGGCCCAGCCCGGCGCCTCGTCGAGGAGAAGCTGACGGCCGCGGAAGAGGAGGTCGCCGGCATGCGGAAGCGGCTGGCGGAGGTGGAGCGCGCCCTAGACGCCATTGAGGGGGAGAAGGTGGAGGCGGAGTGGGTGGCCCAGGCCCTGGCGGACTTTGACGCGGTGTGGGATGCCCTCACTGCCACCAACCGGGGACGCCTGCTGCGGGCCCTCGTTGGCCGGGTGGTGGTGAACGACGCGACGGGGCAGGTCGACGTGCATATGGCCCACGCTGGTGGGGCCGCCCCGACTGGGCGCGAGGAGGTGGCGGCGTGAGCGCGAGCCCCGCGTCTCATCCGGCGGAGGCCGGCCTCGTCAGCGCGCACTTCCACCGCGTGCGTCGCGCGAAGGTGGTGCGCCTCCGAGGGGGATCGCCACCCCCGCCGCGAGAGGTGGCGCGACGGCCAGCACACGTCGCGCGAATGCTGGCCCTGGCGCACCATGTGGAGTCCGCCATCGGGCGAGGGTTGGTCGCGAGCGCAGCGGACGTCGCACGTCAACTGGGCTTTACCCGCGCGCGTGTGACGCACCTGCTGGACTTGCTGCTGCTGGCTCCGGACATCCAGGAGGAGGTGCTGTTTCTCGAGGCCGTCGATGGGGCGGAGCCGCTCAGTGAGAGGGGCCTCCGGGCCGTTGCGCACGCGGGGACATGGAAGGCGCAGCGCGAACGCTGGCGCGAGGTGAAGGCTTCATTTTGAGGCGGAAGTCGGAATTGTCGGACTTCTTGATGTAGCGTGAGTGCAAGAGGCTGTCAGTCGTGTTGGCGAATACGCGGGCCATGCAGTCCGCGAGGAAAGTGAGTGTCAGTGCATGCAGAACGACATGAAGAGCATCATCCAGGCGGCGGTGGCGGAAGCGGTGGAGAAGGCCATGGGCCGGCAGATGGAGTTGCTGGAGAAGGTTGCTCAGTTCCTGGGCATTGAGCCCGGCTCGGCTCGTGCGGCGTCCGCGCCGAAGCGCACCCCCGCGTCGGCGCCCGCGCCGAAGCGCCCGTCCTCAGTGCCCGTGCGGAAGTATGTGAGGCCGGAGGTTGCGCCGAAGCCCACGCGGGCCGGGCCTTCGCCCCAGAAGAGCCGCGTGCGGGCGCGCGCGCGTGCCGCAGGCCGCACGGCGACGGCCGCCGCCCCCAGCCCCAGCGCAGAGGCGTCCGCCTCCTTCAAGGAGGGGCAGGAGGTAAGCTACAAGCAAGGACGGGGCACCTTCCCCGCCAAGGTGAAGGCCGTCAACGAGGAGGCGAAGACGGTGACGGTGGAGCGTGTCGGCGACGGCAAAGAGGTGGTGCGTCCCTTCGACAAGGTGACGCCAGCCTGAGTCTGGGCCGCGAAGCGCCCTCTCCGGAGGGCGCTCCTGCGGCTCGTCGCTACGGCTCGTCGGCCATGGCGTCGAGCTGCCCCTGGGCGATGGCGCGGTAGTGGGGCACGACTTCCACGTCGAGCACGTTCCGCGTCTCCTGGCGGGCGCTGCCGAAGTCCCCCTCGTCCTTGTGCTGGTACATCCGGTGCAACGCGTCCATGAGCCGGCGAGTGCCCTCGCGGATGCGCCGAGACTCCTCTTGCAACAGGCCCAGCGCCCCCTCTTCCGTGGCGAGCGCGCTCTCGGCTTCGCTGTCGCTGATGCCCACTTCGACGGCCGTGCGCTTCAGCAGCGCCTTCTCCTTCCGCGTGAGGGCCAGTCGCTCTCCTTCGGTGAAGACACGACGTGCCAATGCGCGAATCGGCCCCCAGTCAATGGTTTTATTCATGGGTAAAATTTCCTTTACGAGCAGCCAGGGCTTGCAGGTGAAGCCCTGGCTGGGGCGCCTTGCACCCAAGAGAGACGCTCATGGGGCTGCGCCCTGTCCGCTACGAGTGCCAGAGGGCTTCACAGGAAAGTAAGGCCATGTTAATTCGAGGGTCAAGTTAACTAGACCTTGCGTGCCCCCAGAGAGTTGCCCGGGGATGGCGAGCCTCGTTGCCCGTGGAGCCAAGCCCCTTCTTTCAGGAGGATTCACAGCCATGACGAAGCGTTCGGAAGATGAAGTGACGACGGAGGAGTTACCGCCCAGCCTCCCCAGTCTGTCTGCGCGCGGTACGTCGCACGTCCACTTCGAGGTGGAGGGCGTGCGGTTCGAAGGTGTGAGGGAGTTGGAAGTGCGGCCGAATGGAGAGCGGCTCCTGGAGGTGGAGCGGCGCGTGGCGGATGGTGCGCTGTCAGGCCCCTGTCTGGTTCGCCAGCTCACCAGCCCAGTCACGTACATTCAGCGGCAGAGGATGTACGAAGAGGTGCAGTTGGCCTTCCGCCTCAACCACCCCAACATCGCTCAAATATTCCATGTGCGGGCGGATGACGAGGAAGACGCCGCCTATGCCGTCATGGAGTACGTGGGTGGGCCCTCGCTGGAGACGCTGGTGTGCGCGGCGCTGGTGAGAGGGCAGCCCCTCTCGGAGGAGTTTGGCTTGTATGTGGGCGCGGAGGTGGCGGACGCGCTGCACTACGCGCACACGCTGACGTCGGAGAAGGGGGTGCCCCTGGGCATCATCCACCGCGACGTGAATCCCCGGCACATCGCCTTGGGCCTCCATGGGGAGGTGAAGGTGCTGGACTTCGGCGCGGCGTACTCGCTGCTGGTGGGGCGTGAAGAATCTCCGGAGCTGCTGCTCCGGGGCGACGTGGCCTACGCCTCTCCGGAGTACCTGCGCAAGGAGGGGCTGACGCCGCGCTCCGACGTCTTCAGCTTGGGGGTGTTGCTGGTGGAAGTCCTCACGGGCAAACACCTCTTCGAGGTGCACGATGTCCCGGTGGTGGTGGCGAAGGAGACTCGGTTCCGCCCGGAGGTGCAGCCCTCACTGCCGCTGCAGCAGATGCAGTCCCTCATGGAGACATTCACTCCGGACGTCGTCGAGAATGCGGTGGGCCACCTCGCGCAGGACATCAAGGCGGTGCTGCACACCGCGCTGCGCCTCAACCCCGAGGAGCGCTTCGCGACGGCGGCGGACATGAGGGATTCGCTGCGTGGTGTCGCCCAGCTCCGCAAGCCTTATGGGCGCGCGGAGGCCGCCAAGGAGGCGGCCCGTGTCGTGTCCGAGGGCGGGGTGCTGAGGGACTTGGTGGAATTCGGTGAGGGAGGCCTCTACCCCGAGGGGCTGGAGAAGCACGAGTTGGATGCACTGAGGAAAGCGTAGGCCGTCGATGCTCTGCTTTCGTGTAGTCCGCAATGGCGGGCACCTCACCACCGCGGGGGTGCCGGACTTCGGCGTCCTTCACACCATCCTGTCGTGGGTGCGCCGCCCCGACGACGAGTCCAACGCCACCCCTGAGTTGACACTCCATGTGGGCGGCTCCGTGGGAAAGGAGTACCGCGAGCACCTGACGTGGTGTGACGTCCACATTCGCGCGGGCGACGTCCTCATGGTGGAGGTGCGTGAGGACTTGGAGGCAGAGGCCCCGAAGGAGCGCCACCTCGACACGGAGGCAGGTCTGGACGAGGTTTCCCGCCTTCGGTTGCAGAAGACTCGCCTGGAGAGGCTTCTTGCCGAGGTGAATGAGGAGCTCCGGGAGTGCGGCTCGGCGTAGCGGGGAGCCTCCTCCTTCGTATGGGGAGGCGTTTTGTCGTCGCTGCGGCCTGCGCGGGCCGGGGACTCGAGCTCCGGTGCAGGGCCCCGCAGCATGGGGCTCTGCCCGCCTGGCCTGCTCCCCGCTCGGAGACGCCGGAGCGCCGGCCCCAAGCAGTCTGGAGTCGGGGGGGAGGAGGGCGCCCCGCCCCAGGGAGATGCTTTAGCGGGCCAGCTCGGTGGCGACGTGGACGAGGGCGTCCAACTTCCCCTCGTCGAGCTTCCGTGCGACGAAGATGAGCCGGCGCAAGTTGGTGTCGTCCTCCGGCCGAGCCCGTGCCCCGCTGCCCGAGGATTCGGTGAGGCCCATCAAGTCCTCCGGGGAGACCATCAACTCGATGCACAGCTTCTTCATCGTCTCGACGCTGGGAATCATATGCCCGCGTTCGATTCTGCTGTAGACGACAGAGTTCAGCCCCACGCGGTCCGCGACTTGGACTTGCGTCAGACTCATCTGCTCCCGAGCGAGGCGGACGATGGCGCCCAGGTGCGCTGCAAGCTGTTGGTTCATAGGTGTAAGGGAGTATACCTGAGTTGCGAGCTGTCAAGAGAGTACGATTCCATCAACGCACGCCCGGCAGGAGTCGGATGAGGGCGAGCGCCTGGTGTGCGTCCAGCTGGCGCACGCGGCGCAGCAGGGCCTCCTTGGCGGCAGCGACGACGTCCGGTGGCAGTGAGGTTGGGTAGTCCAGTACCTCGTTGGGCGTAGTGCGGAGGGCGGCGCACAGACGGTACAGCGTCGGGAGGCTGGGGAGCACTCGGCCGCGCTCCATCCGGCTGTAGACGACGGGGGAGATGTTGATGAGGTGGGCCACCTCTGTCTGCTTCAGGCCTGCCCGAAGGCGGGCCGCGCGCAGGGTGCCGCCGACGATGCCAGGCAAAGGACGGGAGGACTCCTTTGGAGGGGCGAAGCCACGGGCGTCAGGGTGGATGTACATTCCAAGCAAGCTATACCTAAAAGTCTAATCGACTTCACCAATTGGCTTGGCGCCTCTGTGGCTGGTGTTGGGAGGTGGGGGAAGACTTCGCGCGATTTCCCCGGGCTTCTGGTACCGTGCTCCGGCGTCGGGGAGGGAGCTGCATGCGCGCGGCCGCAGTCCTGCTGTCCTACACAATCTCCAGGAGGACGTCGCCATGATGGACAACGGCCTCCCGGCCGTGCTGTCTCCCGGGGACGTGGTGAAGGGCTACACGGTGGTGAGGCACCTGGACCGAGGTGGCTTCGGCACCGTGTACCTCGCGACGAATGACGGGCAGCCCTGCGCCTTGAAACTCGTAGAGCGGCAGCGCGTGGAGGGGCGGGTGGAGAAAGAAATCTCCATCCTCTTGCTTTTGAAGCACCCCAACGTGGTGGGCATTCGCGGCTTCTCCTACTGGCAGGCCGGGGAGCGCGACTTCGCTCTCATTGCGATGGAGTACGTAGAGGGGCGGAAGCTCGGGTTGTGGGTGACGGAGGAGAACCCCTCGGCGCGGCGGGTGGCGAAGGTGACGCTCGACGTGGCGCGGGCGCTGGCGGCCTCGCACGAGGCGGGAGTGGTGCACCGAGACGTGAAGGACGCCAACGTCATGGTGCGCGACGCGGACGGCCTGGCGGTGCTGGTGGACTACGGGATTGGGGACTACAAGGGCGCCCCCGGCGTCACCCAGTCCCTGCTGCCGCCCGGGACGATGGAGTACCGGCCCCCCGAGGCCTGGGCCTTCATGAGAAAGCACCTGGGCCAGCAGTCGGGCGCCCGCTACGTGTCCGTCCCCTCGGACGACATGTGGGCCCTGGGCACTGTCCTCTACCGCCTCCTCACGGCGAGGCTGCCTTTCGACGCGGGGACGGACGCGGAGTACGTCGAGGGCGTCATGGGCAAGTCGCCTGTGCCCCCTCACCTCGTCAACCGCTTCGTCCCGGAGCAGCTGAGTCAGTTGTGCATGCGGTTGTTGGAGAAGGAGCCTGCTGCACGTCCCACCGCGAGCGCTGTCTGTGCGGCCCTGGAGGAACTGCTGCCCGGGGCAGAAGGCGAGGCGTGGGACACCCCCTTGTTCGACACGTATGGCCCGAACTCGGCCACCACGGAGAATGAGGGCAAGGTGAATGGGTTCGCTCGGTGGGCGAAGCGGCCCCTGCGCCAGATGCGCCGTGGCAAGGCGCCCGGGGCGGAGCTGCCCGGCGCCGGCCCACCCGCGGAGCCACTGCCCCAAGCCTCCCCGGTGGCTGCTGCTACGCGGCCTGTGGAGGCGCACCTGCCGGGCTTGGTGTTTGATGCGGAGATGGAGGCTGATACCGCGCAAGCGGCGCTCGTGGCCCCCGTCGTCGAAGTGAGACGGCGCTCCCTCTTCGCTCGCATCAGGAAAGGGCGGCTGCTGGGCGCTGGGCTGCTGGCCATGGCCCTTGCGTCTGGAGCGTACTTCTCACAGCGGACGGCTCCACCGAAGCCACAGGCCGACCACGGCCAAGAAGTAGCGGCATATGCCAAGAAACCTCAAGCTGCCCCGGCCGCAGCTCCCATCGGGCCGGAGGCAACACCTGCGGCCGTCGCGCCCCCTGCGACGCTTCCCGAGGTGACTGCAACCGTGACGACCCCCCAGAATGACACTGCTTCCTCCCCGCCAGCGCCTGCGAAGAAGGCCACGAGGAGCGTCCGCACTGCCCTGGCGACGACAGCCCTCTGCGGCGCGCTGGCCTGCTCCGGTCCCCAGGTGCGCCCGGCTCCGGATCCTGAACCGTGCCCGGCAGGCGCCACCAAGGGCATGAAGAAGCTGGGCATGGACATTGGGGATAAGGAGGGCGCGGGCTTCGTCCGAGGGGACCAAAAATACGTAACGGTGAGGGACGGCACGGCACAGATCATCCTGGGCTCGGACATGGCCACTCTGTCTGGGCGACTCACTATTGCCGACCGCGTCTATGTCCGACTGACTCGAGCGCGATTTCGTGGAGAGAGCTTCCCGGTGTGCCTGGAGGTGCTGGACACCTCTTACAATCGCGGACTGGAGATCGAGGGCGGCGGAGGGGATACCGGTAAGGCGCGCGTGTACTCTGGCGTTTTTGTCAAGGCGGTGAATGAGTTTGAGTGAAGTGCCGCTGTTTGTCAGACCCCCGTGAGTCGCCAGCGGTGTTGCCGCTGGCTTGGTCCAGGAGAAACGTCGCGTGCATCATTCCGTGTCGGCCGTGCTGCTTTCCCTTCTACTCACAGGAGGAGAGGCGGCTCTGGCGCAGTCGCCCTCATCCACCGTAGGGCTGAGCATTCGGCGAATCGAGCTGGTCTCGGATGATGTTCAGCCAGCGGTTGAAGTAGCAGTGAGCCCGGGGCTCTCGACGATGCTTCTCTTTGATTCGGAGGTGAGCCGAGAGGGGCTGATGCTGGAGGGACGCGAGCGCTTCACGATGGTGGACGCTGGGCTCACTACCTTGCGCCTGATTCCGTCTGAGAAAATCTCGGCGGGAGAACGGCTTAAGCTGACTGTGCGTTTCCAGGATGGCGCGGCCCCAGCGAGTGCGACGTTTGTCCTGGTCTCGCATCCCGCACGGTCGGAGGCGCATGTCGAAGTCTATCGACGCAAGAGGAGCGTCGAGAACTACCAGGAAGAAGTCCGTCAGGCGCGCATTGAAGCAGAGAGGTGCAGGGAAGAGAATGAGCGCCTGCGCGCGGAGCGAAGTGTACCCGATGGAGTGACGGGACTCATCGCGACATCAGTCCTGGAAGGCCGCGGCATTGATTTCCGCGACGTGAGCAAGGTTGCCACCCTGGGCCCGGGAGGTGCAGCGGGCAAATCCTATGTCCGTACATACCGTACAGCTCGCAGGGTGGTTGTGGAGGTCGGCCTTGTGTCACGTGGGGATGAGCAACCGTGGACAGCAGTGGGGGCGACGCTCCGGGGCAGAGCCAACGGGGAGCTGAAGGTGCTTCAAGTGTGGCAGTCTGGCCCCGCGGCCTCCGGTGCGGCGGTCCAGCGAGCGGTGGTGGAGGCTGAGGTCGCATCCGAGTCCCCTCAAGGACCCTTCGCGCTCAAGCTCTGGGACGCAGACATGCGCCGCACCATCACCCTGAACAACATCACCTTCCCTTAACCCTGTCAGCACTGCCTCCAAGCCCTTTCGTGGGTTTCCGGCATTGGGGGGCTTGTGCCGAATGTTAATCTGGGGTCCAATGAGCTATACCTATTGGTCTAGTTCATTCTGGCGTGCCCTGGAGGGCGATGTGTTCCCCACTGTGCTGGAGTGCATGCGCGCGACTGTGCGCTTCCTTGGTGGCTGCGGAGAGCGCCCGGAGGGCGACGCGCTTGATCCACCTTCCTAGCTCCGCATCGAAGTAGGCGTTGGGCTCTCGCGCTGCGCAGATGACCTCCCGCACTGCCATGTGAGGCACGTGCGGACGGTCTTCGTGCGTCGAGAAGCCGTCTGCGCTTCGTTGGGCCGCATGCCTGACGGGCGCTGAGGAGCCCTTCCTCAGTCAGCCCTATTCGCGTTTGGAGTCGTAAGCGGAGCCGGGTCTTGCCCGGTGCCGTGGCGTGACGCGTGTGCCTGCTGTTAGGACGGGGCCCGGCTTCCTGGCTCCGTGGCGTGACACGTCTGCCTATGGCTTGGCCCAGTGGGTCGGCCGGCGACTCCCTCAATGCAATGCATTCACCCCGCAGTCCGGCGCCCTGCCGGACTGAAGGGGAGGCCTCTGTCCATTGCCCCTCCTTCGGGGCCTTCACAGGAGACGTCGATGTCGATGCGCTGGGCCGTCGTGTTGTTGCTGATAGTTCCTGGAGCGGGGTGGGCAGAGGAGATTGCCTATCCCGAAGACTACGTGGCCGAGGAGGAAGTCGACCCCGATGATGCAGGTGGGGATGCGCTGATCGAGCCTTCCGAAGATGAGAGGGATGCCCTGGTCGAGGAGGGGCCGGCCTCGCCCAACTCGGGCTCTGGCTGGGCGAACCGGCTGAGCCTGGAGACCACGACATGGGCGCTTCTGCCGCGGAGAGGGGCGGGGAAGGACGAAGGCTTCCTGCAGCTCCACCCACGGCTGGAGGTCGTCAAGCCAGGCTTCCTTCAAGTCGAGCTGGGCGCTCCGGTGCGCCTGCGCATGTGGGGTGGAGAGGCGGGGGGAAGTCTGGTGCGCAAGGAGGACTGGGATGAGCTCTCCGACTGGGGCCAGGTGGTGCAGAACCTGATGGTGGGAGGCGACGCGCCGAACTTCGTGTGGGTGGGCGCCCTGGAGTCGTACACGCTGCTGTCCGGGCACCTGGTGCGCCGCTACAACAACCGGGGCAACCCCAACTACAACCCAGCCGGCGCGGTGGTGACGGGGATGCTGAGGCCCCTCTACGTCGAGGCCTTCGCCTCGGACGTGCTGGGCGCGCGGCTGATGGGGGCCGAAGTCGTGCTGGATGTGCAGCACATCCTCATGGGCCGCCAGCCGTACCCCATGAAGTATGCCCTGTCGCTGTCGGCGGTGCATGACTGGGGGAAGGCGGGAGGGACGTCGGAGCCGATGACGCTGGCCCACGTCGACGGGACGGCCATCCTCATGAGCCGCCGCAAAGGGCAGGGGGGCTTCGAGCTGCAGGCGAATGCGGGCTGGGGCGGGCGTCCCGGAGAGGGCGGCGCGTGGGGCGCGGTGGCGGGGCTGGGGGCGGAGTACATGTCCTCGACGGTGGACATGCGCGCGCGCCTGGAGGGCCGCCTTCAGCGAGGAGGCTTCCGTCAGGGGGCCTTCGGCCCGGACTACGAGCTGGCGCGCTTCCAGGTGGCGGGACCGAATGCCGTGCCGCAGGCGGACGCGCCCTTCCCGGATGGGTACTCGGCACACGGCGAGCTGATTCTGAGCTGGGACGCGGAGAGCCTGAGCGTCTTGGGCCAGCGCCACTTTCGCCTGTCGATGGGCGCCGAGGTGTTCAACTGGGGTCGGGTGGACGTGGACGGCCGGCTGGAGACGCAGCTTTTCCACCGCAACCTCTCGGTGGGCGTGGGCGGAGTGGCGGTGGGCGCGGGCCAGCCAGGAGCGCGCTACCTCGCCTCGGGTGACGCGCGGTGGCGCTTCCTGGGCGGGAAGCTGTACGCGGTGGGGCAGGGCGGCACGCTGCTCTTCCCGACGGCGGAAGGGACGCTGCGGCCAGGCGCCTTCGCCTCCGTGGGGCTGGGGGTGGACAATGCGCGCTGAGCGGCGTTTGCGCGGCGGGCTTGGCCTCGCGCTGGTGGTGGCCCTCCTGGCCTCCGGGTGCGCCGTACTGCCCGCGAGGCCGGGCCAGGCGGGCCGTGGGGCCGTCCTGGCCTTCAGTCCCCTCTCCGTGCCCTCCCAAGCGGCGAGGAGCGCGGCGACGGGTGTGTACAAGGGGGAGGCGTCGGGCTCCGCGGATTGGACGCCAGACCCGGGGCCGATGGGCTTTCGACGTGGAGTCATCGGCCGGGCCCTCCACGAGGAGGGTGCGCGCGGCTCGAGTGGCGGGGGAGGGGCCTTCGTCTGTGGCGGCAAGGCCCTGCCTCCGGGCTGGCCCCGTCTGACTCAAAGCCGCGAAGTGCTGGCGCCCTTCCTGCCGTGTACCTCGCCCGCGGAATTTGTGGCCATGCAGCGCGGGGTGGGCATGGCCGCGCTGGTGCAGTCCCTCTCTCCCTGGGACGCGGTCCGCCTGGGCGCCTTGGGGCCTCTGGACGAGCGCGCCTCGGAGGTCCTCAGTCGCAAGCGCGCAGACTTCATCGTCGCGTCCGTGGAGAGGTACGGCGTGCCGTACGCCGAGGTGTTCACCCTCTTCGTCCTCCACGCAGCCTTCGACGATGAGCTGCGCGAGGTGGTGCAGCGGCTGGCCCGCGACAAGCAGTTGGAAGACACGCTGGGCGCCATGGCCGCTGTCCGCGAGGAGTTGAAGCGGCGGGGCCTGGAGCTGGAAGGCTTCCCGGAGCGGGGAGAGAGCGCTCGCGACGTGCTGCGCGGGCTGGGGCGAGCGGGCCGGGACATTCTCTCCAGCAGCCTGGTGAGTGGCGAGGCCCGGTACACGGAACTCATGGCGAGGCGTGGGCACATGCCGACGCCCTACCAGTCCGCCATCGAAGAGGTGGAGAAGGCCCTGCTGGAGAGGCACTACTCGCCGGGAAGTGTCTCGGCGGGAGCCTTCGACTCCCTGACCTTCGGTGTTCCGGTGGGCTTCTACCACCTGGCGGTGGGGACGGGGCACGGGGCGTACTCGCTGGCGCAGGGCAAGTACGAGCAGGCCACGCGCGAGCTGGCGCCGGCCGCGCTGGCGGTGGCGGTCTACGCCGGGGGCAAGGGCGCCCGGGCTCTGTTGGAGTCGGGCGGAGGACTGAGGCGGCTCCGGATGCCGGCGCTCGACGTGGCCGGCATGAAGGCGCTGCTGGCGCGCTTGGAGGAGCAGGTCGGCATCAACGCCGCGCGCGACTTGCTTCGCTACCTGCAGGCGAGCCGCGAGGGGGCGCTGTTGGCCGCCGAGTGGGGCGAGGCGGGCCTGCTGGCGCTGTACGAGGCCCGCGGAAACCCCGCGAAGGCGCAGGCCGTGCTGATGGAGACGGCCAGCCGCGAGGCCGCCCAGACCGTGGCCACGAGGGGCTCTGCAGGGAAGCGGCCCGTCAACCTGGACCTCTTCGAGCAGAATGCCGAGGTGTCCGCTGCGGATGCGCAGGCGGCCAGCCGCGAGTCCTCCAAGGCTTCAACGACGAGAGGAGGGGCGAATCGGGAGCCAGCCCAATCTGCGGCGAGAAGGAAGCAGTTCGACAACCTGGACCTCTTCGCCCAGGACGCCAACGTGGGCGCAACGGAGTCCGCGAGGGCCAAGCTGTTCCAGGCGGAGCTGGAGGCCTCGGGTCCACGGCTCCCGAAGGACGTGAAGCTGCTGAGGGAGATGGCTCCGAAGCTGGAGGAGCCACCGCCGGGAGTCGAGCAGGGAGCGCCGCGCTGGCAAGAGTACGTCGCCTATCGCAAGAGCCGGCTGAAGGAAATTCAGGACGGTGACGCCGTCAAAGGGCCCTTGCTGTGGGAGGGCTACCAGGGGATGCGTGACCGCTATGCCCGGGGTATGGCGTTCGAAAGGAAGATGGTCGCGATCCTGGAGGAGGATGCGGCAAAGCCGCGGGCCGAACGTACATGGCTCAAGGACTTCGACGAGCCGCAGATCGAGACCCACGTCGGAGTCTCGAAGGTGGACCTTCGTTATGCGGACGTGCTTGTCATCGAAAAGAGGCCTACTTCGGGGCAGCCTCCTCGGGTGGAGACGTTCAGCTTCAAGAGTCGGAACTTGGCCGTTCTGGGCGAAGATGCGCTACCTGTGCAGGTGAGAACGGACGCTAGCACCGCCATGAAGTACTACGGTGGAACGCTCAAGATCGTGCGGGACGGTATGCGCCAGCAGGCGGAGGTAAAGCGAGTGCGCCTTGTCTATGAGGAAAAGGGACTTCTACCCGAGGATACCAAGCTGTTTACGCGCGCGGCGACCGACACGCAGAAGAGGACTAAAGTGGAGGTGCTGTCGCGATGAAGACGCTGACGCTCCATGAACTGAACAAAGCAGATTGTCTGCGCCTCTTTTATGATGGGGCATTCAATCCGAGGGATGGGGTGGAGTCCGAAGT
This sequence comes from Myxococcus virescens, assembly GCF_900101905.1. Taxonomy (NCBI): domain Bacteria; kingdom Pseudomonadati; phylum Myxococcota; class Myxococcia; order Myxococcales; family Myxococcaceae; genus Myxococcus; species Myxococcus virescens. Next base: position 33,048 of record NZ_FNAJ01000030.1, read on the forward strand.
GGCGCCATTCCTTGATGCTCTTGAGAATCATGCAGATGGTTGGGCGCCAACGCTTGTCAAGGCGAAGCGGGTGCGAAAGTATTCCCGAGACGCCGTGCTGCGCGCGATTGATGAGCGACGCGACGACTATGGATCAAGCATTGGGCTATTTCGCTCAGAGAGTCCCGGCGTGTCGCTGTCGCTTACCCTCGGGCTTGCGCAAACGGAACCTGACCTGAGTGTCAGCCTTAATGTCCAGCCGATCTCCTTCTTTGCGCAGGAAGAGGCTAGTCGCGGTTTTGTGGCAGTGGCTCGTGCCTGGGCCACTCGGTACCCTTCTCATTACGCGGCAGCGCACAGCACTGCTGACTGGGGTCTTACGGATGATCCCGCGTTCGGGCGTGACGACGCGACATGGAAGCGGGATGGGTTCGACAAAATCTACGAGCTGTTCTGGCTGAACATCTTCGGCCCCAAGCTCGTGGAAAGCGTTGGCCGCGAGCGGATGCTCTCGACACCTGCGCACCTTGTGGAGGAACTCCCCAACGGCTCCGTTCTCATGGTGCTGTGGCCCACTGCCGCCGAGTTCGCCAGCGAGGAGGCGCGCGTGGTGCAGGCCCGAGCGCACGTCCACCTGCGGCCGGACCTCGACTTCGACACGGTACTGAGCACGCTGCGGGAGCGCAGCGCCGCGCTCGTGCCCGTTGAGCCGCGTTTCCACCCGGACGTGGCACCGTTCCTCATGAGGATGCCGGACGAGTTCGGCATCAGCGAGCGACAAAGGAAGATTGCCGAGCTCAACGCCTTCCGCCCTCCTGTGCCAGAGGAGTGGCTCCCGGTCGCCCATCCCTCGGACGTGGCGAATCCGGAGCGCGTCCTCGAGTCCTACGGAGACTTGTCCGAAGGTCTCGTGGCTGTGCTTCATACGGATGTGCCCTCCATCATGGAGGAGACGCCTGAGTCTCTGACGGACCTCGACTTCCACTTCTGGAAGACGCACTTCCCCGAGCGCTACACGCGCGAGGTCCTCGACGGACACACGATACCGGCGTTAGGCGTCTACCTGGGGGACGTGCTGGTGCGGCGGTTGGGCGGGACGTGGGTGCTGCGGGCGAAGATGGAGGAGTCGCAGGTGCGCGTTGGGAAGCGCATCTGGCTGCCCTTCCTCCGCGCGCGCCGGTACATGCAGTCGCGCGCGTCGCTGTTGGAGTACTCGCTCACCCAGTTCTTCAAGGAGGCGGAGCGGTACCGGCCCTGACGGTAGGGCTTGAGGGTGCGAGTTAGAAAGCAAGAGGAGCTGGGGCGCGTGCCCGCCAGCGCGCCTAGCCGCTCCTTCTTCACCCGTCGGTACACGTCGGCCCGCCGGTTGCTGCTGGACCGATAAGGGGCGACCTTGAATTCGGGCAGGGCGAAGGGCAGGCCGCTGCGATGGCAGCAGGCCGGCCAGTCTCTTCCATTGCGCGTCGGTTAGTTCTCCCCGACCCATGCCTGCTCAACGCCTGGCGTCCTCGACCTATTTGGCGGACACGCTCTAGGCGCCGTCCCACTTGATGCCAGCGGGCAGCGTGGTCTGCATCGCTGCTCCCTCGGCCATCACGATGGCGATAATGGGCAGCCTTCCGGCGTGAACGGGACCAAGGAGGCGCTCGAAGGCATCCGGCGATCCCCGTAGGTCAACATGGAAGGTGCGCTCTCCCTCGCCAAGCCGTGCGAGGGTTTCGGAGTGGACGTGTCCCACTTCTTCCGTAACCCCATAGGAGAGCGGCGCAAGTAAGGTCCATCAGAAGACGGGTTACTAGAGATCTGCCAGCGGAATCCTTGGGAACCCTTCGGAACAGAACCAGTCGCTTTCACTGAGAGCCCTGTACATGGCGGTTTGCCATGAGTTCGGGATGAATAGTTCCTTGCTAACCGCCTGCTCCGTCAGGTGAGCTCGGACACCGTCAACTCCGCCCAGCAGGAACTGCTGCGTCAGGCTGTAACGAATGCTCCCCAGTTCTGGTCCCGCCTGCGCCGCGTAAAGCTCTGCGAGTCCGAACGTCGTGAAGTGGTGCTCCGCGCGCTTGGCCTGAAGCGCTGTCCATGCCGCGGGAGGCTGGACGAAGAACAGGAGCGACGGCGGGGCACCCTCTAAGACCTTGGCGTACAGCCAGCGCTCCGTCCCGAAGTCGTCGAAGTACGGGTGGAACGTCTGTTCCTCCGCCGTTTTCGGCCCCTGAGTTAACTTTATGCCGTTGCAGTCGGAGCAGGCCGGGATCAGGTTACTGGGCGCTACCGCGAGCGCCGGAAACAGTTTCTTGGGCAGGTGGTGGTCCAGGGTCTCCACCTCGCGATGCCTACACAAAGGGCAACGGCTACAGGCATTCCTTATCTTGTCGTAAATGGGCCTCCCCTTGGAGGTGCTTCCCACCATCCACGCAGTGTACAGCTTGGCCATTTCCTTCTGTGTCACAACTCCTGCGACATCCGCCTCCTCTTTCACCATGTGGAGTGTGCCTGCGGCAGCGGCGGCCTCATAGTCGGCGGCAGCTTTCACTATGTTGGGCTTCACCTGTTCGAAGCGCTTCTTCAGGACCTCGTCCTTCACCACCCCACTTACGCAGAGCGTGAAGACGTCACCTGCTGCGTCAACCGGCTTCTTGAGCTTACGCATGGCGGGTTGGCTCAGGTGTTCTTGCTCTGCTTGACGTTGCGGGCCGCAATCAATCCGCGCAAGATAATGCGGGCCTCGCCACCAAGCTGGCGACCGAAGTGATTCAGAACGGCATCGTAATTCGCCCCTACCGTGTCGATGGCGTCCTCCAGCAACTTGTAGAAGCCCGACTTGGTCACCTCCAGTCTGAAGACTTCGTGCGTGAGGATGCCCACGTTCTCGCCAAACGTCTCCAGGGTCGGCCTCTCAGCCGCCACTGCTGAGCCCGAACGCCGGAGTATCCAGACGCACGTCCTTGGTGCCTCCTGGAGTACAACCGGCGAATGTGTCGCGATGATGGCCACACCATTACGCTGAATGAGGAGATCGGACAAGGCACGCACGAACGCTGCGAGAAGCGGAGGGTGCAGGTGTGCCTCGGGCTCATCGAGCAGGACGAGAGTGCGCTCGTCGACCGTCTCCACCAGCCGCGTGATGGTCAGCAACACGATCTTGTGACCGGAACTCAGCCTGCGGAAGAGTCTTATTGCGCGCTTTATCCATTCGGAGGTGGCGGGCCTCTCTTCGTCATCCAGTAAGAGGCTCGCCACATCCGCCTGCCTGAAGAGGGGGTCACCCTCAAGCGTCTCAAGGGCCTTACGCCACCGGGGCGCCCTCGGGCCAGTGCGGCAGTTGGCGACGCTCCTGACGAACTCCTTCCCCAGTTCGGCTGTCGTCTTGGTTGGAAGGTTCTCCTCCCCATACTCTTCGGCAGAAGAACGCTCTTCTTCATCCTTCTCAGATGGGGAGCTCTTCTCCCCATGCTCTTCGGCGGGAGAACGCTCTTCTTCATCCTTCTCAGATGGGGAGCTCTTCTCCCCATGCTCTTCGGCGGGAGAACGCTCTTCCCCATCATTCTCAGTTGCGGAGCTCTTCTCTCCATTCTCCTTGGCAGGAGAACTCTCGCGGGTTTGCTCCTCCCGAGCCTTCTTCAGGCCAATGTACGAATAGCTGAGTACGAGCTTCTCATTGTCCACTGGGCCGAAGGGGTCGAAAGCGCTGAAGGCAACGGAAACCAAGTTTACGAACGGCGGGCTGCCTCCTTCATTGCCCCCGGGTCTGAACCGACCAACCTTCGCTGCTTTCTCGCCCTTCACAACGAGGGAGTGTGTCGTGTTCCTGAGGAACCGCGTCTTGCCGACGCCATTGCGCCCAATAAGCACATGGACGTTGGTCGGCGGCAAGGCGTTCCTTGTTACCTCGAAGGAGAGAGAGAGGGGCGATGTGTCGTCCTCTATCTCCGGCGGAAAATCATAGGCGAACTTGAAGTCCGTGGGTTCAGCCCTGCCCTGCGCGAGCAAGTGGAACCGGTTGCGCACCGAGTCCTCCTGCACGAAGCGCATCAGAGACCTCTGCGTGACCCGCTCGCCGCGCGCTTTCCCGAAGAGTTCGAGGTCAATGGCTATGTCTCGCAACTGCTTGAGGATGCGCTCACCGAAGCCACCGAGCTCGTAGAGCGTCTCGTAGTAGTTCTCTTCCTGACCCAAAGAGAAGAAGTCACCAGGAAGGGCGTCGAACTCGCCTGGAATCGCTGGCCTGCGAGTCGTCATTCCGAACTGCCCGATCTTGACCGACCCAACTGAATAGAGCGTTCCTCTTGCGTCGTAGACGGTCAATCCAAACGTCGTCTCGAACTCGAACATGTCATCCCAGTTGTTCGCGACGAGGAACGCCTGCTCATGTGCAGAAACGGGGAGGATAAAACTGGGAAGAACCTTGAAGAGCATTCCACGTGCCTCAAGCTTGCAGAGGGCACCTAGGCCCTAGGGTCGCCGGACGCAATGCCCAGCACGGCATCAGTTCATGCCGTCGAAGGAGTGGCCGTCAAGCGCCTGCCCGAAAACCTGCTCGCCCCAATGGCCCAGGGCGCCTAGAGCGTGTCCGCAAAATAGGTCGAGGACGCCCGGCGTTGAGCAGGCATGGGTCGGGGAGAACTAACCGACGCGCTCTTGCTCATCCCAGTGCTCCAGGAAGTACGTACCTGCCAGCCGGCGGCATTCGTCGAGCGCAGTTTCGTGATTCGTTTGGGGCCGCCTCCTGATGCTCCAGCACACCGACGGGTACCCAGCCCTCCTCGGTTCGTGCCCACGCGGCCAGGCCGTCCTGCTCTTGCTCCTGGGCCGGGGAGGCCGCCATTTCGGCGTCGGTCAGCATCCGCTCTCTGCTGAGGGTTAGCAGTGGCCCAGCGGAAGTCGGAGGCCTCGAACACTCTGCCATTCAGCTCGCTCTGGACCCTCTTGGGCATTGGGCATTCCCCGCGCGGCATGGAGGCTCTGCCGCTCATCGTGAGGGACAGTAGCGAGCCATCGCTGGGGCGTCGAGGAGCTGCCGGCCGCCCGGGCCTAACCCCTGAGTGGTATGGACCAGGAGGCTCGGCGGTGCCTTCGAACGCGCCGCACTCCTCCTACCCTGGGGCCACTGGAGCCTACCTGGGAGCGGTGCTGGTGCGGCGACTGGGATGTCCGTGGGTGCTGCGACAGGAGACGGAGAGGTCCCAGGTGCGCGTTGGAAAGCGCGTCTGGCTGCCCTTCCTCCGCGCGCGTCGGTACATGCAGTCGCGCGAGTCGCTGTTGGAGTACTCGCTCACCCAGTTCTTCAAGGAGGCGGAGCGGTACCGGCCCTGACTTGGAGATCCTCCTCGTTGCGCGCCAGGTGGAGTCGGCTGGGGTACATAGGGCGCGGCGGTGCTTGGACGAGGAGCCCAGCGTCTGTGAGGCAGCGTTGGTGAATCTTGAAACCGTCGGCGCAGGGACGCTGCAGGCCCGTCGCCGAGATCGCGACGTCGCCCTTGGAGAAGGACACTCCGTCGCCAAACGACTGTCGCGTCCTCTCTGTGTCGCTGTTCCTGCGCAAGCGCTAAAGAGTCATGCTGCCACTAACGAAGCGCGAGCCCGTGCGCAGGTCCGCCAAAGCCACGCTGCAGGGCGTGCTCGTGCACCACCTGTAGACCGCCGTCGGCGCAGGGCCTTGTCGCCGACCGGGCCGCGCCGTCGTGTCGCGCAAACTGGGGTTGACGTGCACCCGGGGCATGCCGTTCCTCGATCAGCTCAGGCTGGCACTCAATTTCTAGAATGCCGTGTTGGCGCTTGAAGCTGTCGCATCCGCCGAGTCGAGGCTCGAACGGATGCTCCCTATGGTGGCATACGTCTGCCAAGCAGTTGGGCGTAAGAGAAGATTGAGCGCCCTTGGGGCGAATGCGGGGCTGGAAATTGTGGCCGGGCACGGAACGGCCGTTGAGCTTCGCGGTAGGCCAGAATAGAGTAGTGCGGCGTGGCTGTAGGTGCCGCTTGTGTTGGAGCCCCGATGCCCGACGAGGGGGCATTGATGGTGCCGAGCAGAAAGAGGAGGCCGTTGTATGAGCACTGGCTGGGAGACGAGGCTCGCTATCTTGCGGCAGCACACCGAGAGCAAAGTGCTCGATCCGCTGCGCATGCATGGGTGGACCGCAAAGATCGAGCGTGAGGCCGAGCACGGCGAGTGCTTGGTGATTGTTGCGGAGCAGTCTGGCCACAGCCATCGCGTAGCGGTGATGTTCTCATCGGCGACGGCTAACGCGGTTTATAAGGCGCTCGCAACGGAAGTTGAGCATATCTTCATTGACGGCGAACTTTATAAACTGAACGAGTACGCTTACGGCATCACCATACCGGTCGACCGCGTCGACAACTTTCACTCCCTGCTCGTATCTTGGAATAAAGCCATTTCCACCGGAAAGTTTGCTCCGAACGCTGCATCTGTGTCGATCACGGCCTATCCTCCGACTCATCGTACACTCCTTTCTGAAGCCCCTATCGAGGCGATCTGGTTGCGGTTGCGCCAGTTCACAAGCGTTTCCCTGGCGCGAAAGCTCGTGCAGGCACGCGCCACCCGCGAAGGGGTCGTGTTGGATGACGAAGTGGTCCGTACCAAGGCTGAAGGGCTCGCATTCTCTTTGCGAAACGCGGGCGACTACTTCAGAATGCTCGATGGTCAGAATGTCAGCCAGCGCGTTCTCAGCCTCTACTACGGCAGCATGTCCTTTGCGTTTGCCGAGATGCTGGCGGCGCCTAACGGTCCCGCTGCACTGGCGGTTATTGAGGACGGCACGAAGCAAGGACATGGTCTCTGCACGCTGGACGGGGAGCGCGATGGCCTTGAGCACATCGTGGTCAGTCCAATTGCGACGGGGTTCTTTGCGAGTTGGATGAAGTTTCTGAATATCCCGATCGGCGAGTTCCCGCGGCAGAAGCCGAAGGTGTACACCGATCTTGACAAGCAGTCGAAATCAAGCTGGCTCACAATAGAGGGACTATTCGCGCGGATTCCTGAGGTTTCCGACCTCTTTCAGGACATTTTTGCGAGTAAGCCCTCTTGGATCACGCCGACCTACGATCACGCGGCTAATCCTTCGTCCTCGCTCCCCGAGCAGGATGAGCGGGTCTCGACGACCTATGCGATCTTCGTCGACGATTCCGCGAGACTCACGGTGGATGACATTGCTGCCTTTCCAGGGCCGATTAGTCAGATCACGGAGATCGCCTCCAAGGATCCTGGCCGGCACTTTCGTGTCGCGGTCGACACGACGGGCAAGGACCTTTGGTGGGATGCGCTGCGCATTCACCGTAGCCCGTTTGAGCGCACGGCACTGATCGTCCCAGCGTTTGGTGCCGTTGGTGACTACCGGGCCATCTGCGTCGCGCTCCTGTACTCATTATCCATCATGGTGCGTTACCGTCCCAGCGTGTGGCGACGAGTTCAGGAGGGCGATCTCGATCATCTTCGCGTGCTAATCGAGGCGTACCTCGCCGTCGTCGAGCGTGTGCTGCCTGAGCAGTTCCTAGAGTGCATCACCGCGCAGCGCGTGTTCGCACAGCAACCGGGGGCATTCTGGTGATAGAAGCAACGCAATTCGATACCTTCCGCGAGTCCGCTGCGCGGAGGCGGAGAAGGAAGGCATGGGTTTGTTCACAAAGCTTGTTGTCGAAAAATCTATGCTCCAGAAGGACCATGAGCAGCCAAGCTGCGCGCCGCAGTGAAGCGCACTGTGCGCAAGTCCGGCCACCCGAACGACAAGCAGGATGGCGCGATGAAAATTGTGTTGCAGTAGGCCGAGTTGCTCTACGACTAAGTGCCAGCACTGGGAATGAACGTCACGCGCTCTGCCTCGACCAAAGCGCCAATCAGGTTCTCGCAGCGCGGATCAGCCGGACTTGATTGAAGCGGCGTGAAGGCGCACCTGTGTCGAAACGCCCGCTCGTCCCAGCTTCGCCCAACGAACAGGAGCGCCCCGATGAAACCTGATGGGCCAAAGAGTTCCGCTTTGAAGCGCCGGAGTTGCTCTGGTGTCGCCCGCTTCAACTGGTCAGCCACCCAGCTTTCGCACAGGAGTACTCGACCGACGCCAGGGCTGCGTGTTTGAGCGGTCTTCGTTCGAAGTCGCTTGGCGAGCCTGGAGAGCGGTCGGTTCAGGTCACGAGAAATGGAGTGCTCCGCCTCGTCCGAATCCTCAGCCCAAATCACAAGGCGAGTTTCGACAGGGCTGCTGGGCCGGAGCGGGACCGCCGGATTGGCCACAACATCCAGAACGTGTGCGCGAGACATGCTGCGCTGGTTCATCCCCATGAGAGGTTCTCCGAGGTCTCTCGGGAACTCCGGGTGGACGAAGAATTCCCCGTTCGGAACCGTCGGCATGACAGAGACGGTCCAGCTGTTGGTGGCTTCCAATCCCGTCGCTCCGCTGGTCCGAGCCAGGCTCATGAGCAGGCGCTCCACTGCCCGCAGGAGTTCCTTTCGGATTCGTGCATCAAGCGGCTTCTTCAGATGAATGGCAATTGCCACGCAATGTCTCCCGTGCTGTTCGAGCAGCTTGGGAATCCTTCGACAGAGCCACATTCCCTCTTTGGAGGTACTCCAGGGGCTGGCTCGCTGCACGTAGCACTCCGCAACAAACTCCTCACCAGCGAGATTGAAGCCCACATCACCAAGGCGTCCATCCTGAACCGGTGGTTCCAGCACTACGCGCGCTGAGCCCAGCTTTTCGACCCGATACGCAAATGAGAGCTGCAGCAGCGTCGTCCGAAAGTCCTCCTTCAATCCGGCAATGACACTGGCGTACGACGGGAGCGGCGCGAGGAACTTGAGGTACGCGGACATCTCCAAAACGAGAGCCACGCCACTCGCATCGGCCCGTGCCAACGCAGTGCCGATCTCGTGTGCGCGGTTTCCCCACGCGTCGCCACTGTCCCGCACGACTGCCCGACGCGCGAGCCAGTCGGCCCCAAATGCATGTTGGACCACACTCGCGGCTTCGTTGGCCAGCGCCGGGTCGAACCTCATGGACGCGGAGAGTTGCGTCGCGCGCTTTCGCCAACGAGCGAGTATCTCGTCGAGGTTCGGTTCCGTTGGCATGAATCGCGCTCCTCTTCGATTGGTCTCTGTCTCGAAGGCGTGATGCGCGACCACGCGACCATTCAGGATGCGCACCTTGACCCATCATATAAGGTCAAGAGCCTCGTTGTTGAAGGTCTCCTTGCTTTCGTGCAGGTAACTCCAAAGTCCGGGTTCTTTCGTCTTGGGCTCACCGAGCAATGAGTGCACCTGTGCTGGGCTCACTCCCAGTGCAATGCCTACGGCAGACACGGCGGAGTCGAAATTCCTGTGCTAGAAATCGCGGTCGGTGTGATTGGCCGACTCGTGGTGCTTTCGTCGGCGAGATCGACAAGGCCAAGGTCTCTCACGAGGTGGAATCCGTGGCCAACGACAGACTCGGTGGAGACGAACGAGACGGTGCCCGTTCCCCTCAGGCAGAGATAGCGCTGTGACGCACCAGCATTGAGGCCGTTGTGACAACGGTGTCCTCACCCAGCGCTGAGCGAATGTGCTCTAGCGTGAGCGCGTCGGCATACCTGCCGTCCTGAGCGGTCAGAAGTCGAGGAAGCCCTTCCGAATCCCTCGGCGTGAGAGTGCCCCGCTTCCGTGGGCACCCTGGATATGATGGAAGGGCGTTCGCTCGTGGAGAGCGAAAATAGGAGGCGGGAGCCGCGTAGCTTCAGCCCCCGAAGTTCAAGGCAGGGGCGGTGGACCTGGGGCTGGAGGAGGGCAAGTTCGCCGTGGAGGTAGCGCGGGACCTGGACCTGACCGAGACGGCCTTCCGCAAGGGGTGGAGCAGGCCAGTACGGACAAGGACCAATGTAAGCCGGGAGCGCTCACCAGTGTGGAGTGCGCGGAGCCTTCCAGGCTGCATTCTCGGTCCGGAGTCCCTGTCGAGGGCATGCGCCGAGGGAGGAGACGAGCAGAACGACGGGGACAGAACCGTGGCGGTCGAAAAGCGCGGCCGAGACAATCTGAGAGCCGCCTCGGAGAGTCTGCGCCGCGCGACGAAATCGCGAGTACCCAGTAACTGTTAGCCGCGTTTCGCTCTCTCGATTAACAGGTGGCCCGATTCGTCATTCTGAAAGAGGGAAATGACGTAACCCTGGAAGGTACGACATCGAAAGCCCTGGATTGTCAGAATCGGCTGCCTGCGGTGGTTAACAAAACTGTTAACCACTCTCGGCCTCTCTCTCCCCAAACCGGGTGAAAGAGCGCTCCGGAGAGCCCATTCGGCGGCGGAGAAGAGGGTGCATTTCACTCTGCGAAGGTGAGAGCCAAGAGCGCCCTCTTCATCACCGCGAGCCAAAATCCCTTGTGATTCAGGGGCTTAAGCACGAAGGCCCCGCGATTTTCATCGCGAGGCCCATGTAAAACAAAAGGGCCCTACCAGTTGGTAGGGCCCTTCGTTCAGCTCCCCGAATGAAGCCCTGCGCGAACTCGTTCTCGGCTTTCTCTGAGAGGACTCAAACTCTCTGAGGGCCGAATGCCGAGTAATATCCAGCGTTTTCGAAGAGGGACTGGGCGAGCCCTTCAATCGGGGGCCGATTGAATATCCGCAAACTACACTGTGGGTACCCTCCCGTCCATGGTTTCGATCTGCCGGCGTCCACTTCACAGTGAGTGCGTGGCGCAGCGGTCCACGGGGGCTCACGGGCGACGCGCTGAGGTAGGTGAAAGTCGCATGGTTTCAATGTGAGCGGAACCTGGGACGAACGAGGCCTGCCCGTGGGGCTCCCGTGGGCCCCCCTCGCGGCCCGCCCGGCCGGCGTCCACGGCCTGCGAGGGCAGGCCTCCGTAGGAGGTGTCGAGCCAGGCCGCGCGCAGCAGCAGATTGGTACGCCCCGCTGCCGCTCTCCATTGCTCCTTCGCCGCTTACATGAACTCACCGGCCCGCGCGCACCTCAACAGGTTCGTGACGCGGCGAGCCAATTTCGGCTAGGCACACGGGGCATCAGCTCGGCCCAGAGATGACCCATGCGACTCATGTTCATGCCCTTCTTCGTCGGCCGGCCCGAGAATCCGAAGCCCTGCAGCGAGGAGATGCCGGGTCGCAGGTAGCCGAGCAGCTCGAAGCCGAGCTCCTTGAACTCGCCGACGCGCTTCTTCTTGCGGAGCCGCTTGTTCACCGCGATGGACCGTAGCAGCCGCCTACGCCGGTGCGCTCGTCGTGATGGTAGGGACCCAGATCGCGCCCTCCCACTCCTTCACGAGCCGCTCCTGCCACGTCGGGTCGGGCGCGAGGACCGGGCGACAGCCGTTCTCCGCGTGGAGGATGGCGGTGCAGAGCGCGACGAAGGCGTCGGCCACATCGTAGTCGGGCTTCTTCGTGGTGCCCGAGCTGTAGCGGCACGCGAGGGCGACGAGCCGGAGATCGACGTCGAGCTTGATGCCTGCGGCGGCACACGCGGCGATGCCGAGACGCACCGCTTCGTCGGGCCTTGATTTGTAGCTCGCGAGGCCCATCGTTCGTAGCGTCGCGCCCGGGTAGACCTCGATGATCTCGCCAGCACCACGACCGCCTGGAAACGGCAGCACGCGGTACTGGTGCGACGCCCACAGCTTCGAGAGCAGCGCGTTCCCGAGGAGCGTCATCTGGAACGTCGCCTGGAACTTGTCCTTGAGCGGCGGCTGCCCACCGGCGGCGATGTCCGTCGCGCGTTTCGTCCAGAGCCGCGCGCGCTCGGCGCGGTCTCGCCACGGGGCGAAGGGCGTGAAGTCGAGCGGGTCGGTGAGCGGGAGGCGCTGCGCGATCCACCAGTTGAACGAGCGCCAGCCAAGGAACGCGCCGTGCTCGTAGCCGATGTCCGAGGCGAACTTCGGGTCGCGCAGGAGCGCGTGGGGAACGCAGAACGGGAAGTCGAACCCGACGACGCGCGCAGGTCGGGCCACCAACTCGTCGACGAGCTCTTTCGCGCTCCAGCCCGGAGGCTCACCCGCGAGGAGCCGAGCGTTCATTCCGGTCGCGTCGATGCGGTAGGAGTGCCAGCCCGTCGAGTGCGCGACGACGGCGATGATCTTCCGCCGCTGGTCGCGCGTCCGCTGCGGCGCACCGAAGTCGACGCCGACGATCATCTCGACCTCGAGCGCGCGGCGAAGGAGACCAACGGGACCATGACGCTCCAGTTCTCGCCGCTGCCGCCGACGTGGTCCAGAGCGATTCGCTTGGCACCGTGGTGGGGAGAGCGGCGCGCCCGCCAGCACGCGCCCCCCTTTTGCCTCGTGCCTCACCGCAAAGGGACCGGCAAGGGAAAGCTCCTCATCATCCAGGCGGATGCTGCGGCGAGCGCCGCGCACCGTATAGTGGGGGAGGTCCCTGGACGGATACCTCCGCACGATGCTGCCGCGCGGCGCGAAGCGGCCACGTTCCAATGTCGAGGAGCAGATGCCGATGCTCGCCGGCCGGGTGCAGAGCCACCTACGTGTGCAGACGGAGAGCCCCTACTGACCGGACGACCAGGCGCGCGCCCCCGGCCATCGGCGTGTTGGGCGAAGCCTTCCGCGAGGCACGAACCGCGAAGGTGGAGATGCCCGCGAGCCCGCTTCTCCACATCGAGCTGGCGTGGCCATGAGCGTGGCGATGACTTCAGGCTTCCTCGCAGAGCAGGGGCGCGCGAAGCACGCGCGCCTCGCTCACCCGCCTTGACGCTCTGCTGGAAGCGGCTTTGACGCGCTCGTGGCGCAGGACTGAGGTTGGGGCAGGCACGACTCGTCGGGCTTCACGTGGGCCCAGCGCGCTGGGCGGCGGCACGCGAGCCTGCGCGGCCCCAGGGACGTCAGAGCGGGACGACCGCGAAGCGCGAGCCGGGATTGAGCCGCTCAAGCTCTACGCGGCGGGCCTCGGCGGCATCGGCTTCTTCGAACGCGTTGAGCTGCCAAGCAGTCTTGGTGGGTGCCATGCGGCTGATAGAACCGTCCTTGTTCACCGACTTCACGATGAAGCGCTTGGTGGCGATGGCTTGGTTCGCGCGCATGGTGGTGTAGGCCCGGAAGGCGGTGGTGCTCTTAATCTTCATCGTCGTCCTCGCGCTCTGCGTGGGCGTCGTTGCCCCTCGCGAAAGACATACACGCTCTTGCTTCGGGGTGAAGCAAGTCCTCTTGGGGCGGAAGGACAGCCGAATTCGAGATATTCGAAACGCTCGCGAGAATACGCGGGGCCGCGCGAGCTTTAACCGGCGAGCGCAGTTGCCCCTGGGGCAGGAAAGATGTTGCCGCAGCGCGCGCGCCTCGCTCATCCGCAGTGACGCACTGCGCGACTGGCCTTGACGCCCCCATAACGCAGCGACCGAATCTTGGGTAGGCACACCGGGCCCTGCGGCGCTCTCCTCATCCGACTTTGTATCGGCGACTACCTTCAGCCCGCAACTTCAGCTAAGCGAGCGGCTCTGGCGAGCGTTGTGCCAGCGCGCCATGCACAACCTCCTCTTCGACGAGATGACGCAACTCCAGTGCGCGCTTCGCGTAGGACTCGGCTACTACCGCGCCGGCCCCAAGCCAAGCGGTGCCCCATCTTCTCGGCTCGCCCTGGACTTCGACTCAATCATCCGAGGCCGAATTAGGCCGCGACGTTCGCCCAAGACGTCCGCGACACCTTCACTACACCAGAGAGGCTACTCGAGCGTATCGAATGGCCTCTCTGGCACTTCCGATTACTGGATCTGCTTGATCAGAAGCGATGCGGAGACAGCACGGGTTCCGCCGGCGAGAGGCGTGATCGTCAGTGCCGGTGAGTTACCGGCGGGATTGCGGACGGTCAGGAGCGAGTTCGCCGACGTTGTCGTGAGCAACACGTGGTTCATGATCTGAGACGTCCCGGTC
>NZ_FNAJ01000031.1 GCF_900101905.1 Myxococcus virescens
TCGTCGCCGCGCACGCCGAGCTGGGCGTTGTAGTCACCGCGGCCGATGCGTGACACGCCCCGGATGAGGTTGCGCATGGGGCGCAGCGTGCGGGCGGACCAGGCGGTGGCGCCCACGCCCACGGCGATGGCGGCCACGGAGAAGCCGATGATGAAGAGGCCGGTGGTGCGCTCGCGCTCCTCGGCGCCGTCCACGCGCTCGCGGATGCGGTTGGACAGGGCGGCGCGCAGCACGCGAATCTCGCGGCCGATGGAGTTCTCTTCCTGCCGCAGCTCGGCGGTGGCGATGGCGACCTGTTCGCGGTCCGGATTCTCCGTGGACAGGACGGCGAAGACGGCTTCCGCGGCGCGGCCGTAGTCGCGGTAGCGGGCCTGGAGCTCGCCGAAGCGGTCCTCCAGGCCCCGGATGAAGGGCACCTCGCTGTCGGGGGCGGAGGCCAGCACCTCATGCGCCTTGGCCTGGGCGGCGGCGAGCCGCTGGGTCATCAGGGGCGAGTTGTAGGTCCGGGCCAGCCGGATGAAGGCGCGGCGGATTTCGACGTTGCCCTCTTGAATCAGGCGCTCGGTGTCCTTCTCCTGGGTGGATGCCTGAGGATGGATGGCGTCTCTTTGGTGGCCTTGGAATTGTTCTTTGTGAGTGCGCCGCGCAGATGGGCTGACGCCTTTGTTGGCGAATTCTTGTCTGGAATTGGTTTTTCTTCGAGCTAGGTCTCCTCATCCCTTTCGTATGGCCAAGCGAGCCTGCAATTCCTTTTAAGAGCGGGCGGGTCCGTGTCTCCCATTGGTGGGAGATGTCAGAGGAGAGCCATGATGAAGCTGAAGACGCTGGTGGGTGCCGTGGTGATGGCGCTGATGACGGCCTGCGGGCCGCTGGAGGAGTCGTCCGTCGATGAGGGCGCGCAGGTGTCCACGCTCTCGTCGGAGGAGCTGGAGAAGCTCCAGTCTTCGATTCCGGTACCGGACGCGGAGATGCTGCAGGCGCTGCAGGAGGCGTGCGGTACCACGCCCGAAGGTGCCTGTGTCGCCGCCGGGTACGGCGCGTGTACGGGGTGGTCGGCCGCCGTGGATTGCGGCGCTATCTCGGCGTGCGACCCGGATGATATCGCGTGCAAGATCCGCCTCCGCGACCCCGAGCGCCAGGGGGACTACTCGTGGTACACGACGGGGACGCAGTACCAGCCCCGCAACCAGTACCGCGTCTGCTCCAACCCGCTGGGCCAGACGTGCACCGAGTACCTCCGGTCCAGCCGCAAGGACTGCGGCTGCGGCGGAAACGGCATCCCGTTCTAATCGCTAGCCGTCCAGACAGCACACGACCCGGCCCCTCAGGTGAGGAGCCGGGCCGTCGTACGTCCCGCGCCGGGTGGCGCGAACCTCAGTGGGACGCGGCGGGCGTGGGCACCGCTTCGTCCTCACCCGTGGCCCGCTTCGCCTCGCCGCGGAGCTTCTGCATCAGCACGTAGAGCCCGGGGATGAACACGAAGTTCACCACCGTGGACACCAGCATGCCGCCGAACACCGCCGTCCCCAGCGAGTTGCGGGACGCCGCGCCGGCGCCGGAGGCCATCATCAGCGGCACCACGCCCAGGAGGAAGGCGATGGACGTCATCAGGATGGGGCGCAGGCGGACCTCCGCCGCCTCCACCACCGCGTCGATGGTGCTCTTCCCGCCCTCCCGGAGCTGCTCGGCGAACTCCACGATGAGGATGGCGTTCTTGCTGGCCAGGCCGACCAGCATCACCAATCCCACTTGGCAGAACACGTCGTTGGCGAACCCTCGCGCCAGCTGCAACCCCAACGCGCCCATGATGGCCAGGGGCACGGAGAAGATGATGACCAGCGGCAGGCTGAAGCTCTCGTACTGCGCCGCGAGCACCAGGAAGACGAAGAGCAGGCCCAGCGCGAAGATGATGGCCGTCTGCCCGCCGCTCTCCTTCTGTTCCAGGCTGATGCCCGTCCACTCCGCGCTCATGCCCTGAGGCAGGTGCTGCGTGGCCAGCGTTTCCATGGCCTCCAGCGCCTGTCCGGAGGACACATCTGGCGCCGGCTGCCCGTTGATCTCCGCCGAGCGGAACAGGTTGTAGTGGCGGATGACCTGGGCGGACACGGTGGGCTCCACCTTCACCAGCGACTCCAGCGGAATCATGTCGCCGGTGTCGCTGCGCACGTAGAAGGCGCCGATGTCCGACGGGCTGTCGCGGAACTGCTGCTCCGCCTGGACGTACACCCGGTAGGTGCGGTTGGCGTAGTTGAAGTCGTTGACGTACTGGCTGCCCATGTAGACCTGCATGGTGCCGAACACCTGCTCAATCGGCACGCCGAGCGCCTTCGCCTTCTGCCGGTCCACCTCCACGTCGAGCAGCGGCGTGTCCGCGTTGAAGGTGCTGAAGGCACCGCGCAGTTGCTCGTGCTCGTTGGCCTTCGCCACCAGCATCTGCGTGGCCGCGGCCAGGTCATCCAGCGAGCTGGTGCCGTCGACGTCCTCGACGATGTACTGGAAGCCGCCCACGCTGCCGACGCCTCGGATGGCGGGCGGCTGGAAGGGCATCACGCGCGCTCCGCCGATGCGGCTCAGCGGGGCACGCAGCCGCTCCACCATCGCGGCCACCGACTGGTCCTTGCCCTTGCGCTCCTCCCAGGGCGTCAGCGACGAGAAGATGGTGCCCATGTTGGGTCCGCTGCCCATCATGGAGAAGCCGCCAATGGCGAACATGGCGCGCACCTCGGGCTGCGCCTGCAAGACCGCCTCCGCCTCCGCCAGCACCTTCTCCGTCTGGGCGAGAGACATGCCCTCGGGGCCCTGGATGGAGATGATGAGGTAGCCCTGGTCCTCATCGGGGATGAAGCCCGTGGGCGCGACGCGGAAGAGCATCACCGTGCCGCCGATGCACGCCAGGAAGGCGACCAGGACCAGGACTGGACGCTTCAGCAGCTTGCGCAGGCCCCGGCCGTAGAGCGCCTTTGTCCCGTCCAGCACCTTGTCCACCCAACGGAAGAAGACCCACTTCGGTCCGTGGTGGTGCTTCAGCATCTTCGCGCTGAGCGCCGGGGTGAGGGTGAGGGCGCAGAAGGTGGACAACGCCACGGAGGCGGCGATGGTCAGCGCGAACTGCCGGTAGATGGCGCCGGTGGTGCCCGGGAAGAGGGCCACCGGGACGAACACCGCCACCAGCACCACGGAGATGGCGATGACCGCGCCGGTCACCTCCTTCATGCCCTCGCGCGCGGCCTGTACGGGGGACAGGCGTCGCTCCACCATCAACCGCTCGATGTTCTCGATGACGACGATGGCGTCGTCCACCACCAGGCCCGTGGCCAGCGTGAGGCCGAAGAGGGTGAGGGTGTTGATGGAGAAGCCCATCAGGTGGACGAAGGCGAAGGTGCCAATCAGTGAGACGGGGAGGGTGAAGGCGGTGATGAGCACGCTGCGCCAGCCGTGCAGGAACAGGAAGATGACGAGGATGACGAGGACGATGGCTTCCACCAGCGTCTTGATGACCTCGTTGATGGAGGCGCGGACGGCCAGGGTGGTGTCGGTGCCCGTCTGGAACTGCATGCCGGGCGGGAACTGCTTCGACAGCCGCTCGAGCTCCGCGTACACGCCGTCGCGCACGTCCAGCGCGTTGGCGGTGGGCAGCTGGAAGATGCCCAGGCCCACGCCCGTCTTGCCGTTGAAGCGCAGGACGGAGCCGTAGTTCTCCGCGCCCAGCTCCACGCGGCCCACGTCCTTCACCCGGATGCTCGTGCCATCCGTGTCCCGCATCAGGACGATGTCGCCGAACTCCGCCGGCTCCACCAGCCGGCCCCGGGCCCTCACCGCGATCTGGTAGGGCTGGTCCTCGGTGGACGGCGGCTGGCCAATCTGACCCGCGGCCACCTGGAGGTTCTGCTCCTGGAGCGCGCGCGTCACGTCCTGGGGCGTGAGCTTGCGGCGCGCCAGCTCCGTGGGGTCCAGCCACAGGCGCATGGAGAACTTGCGCTCGCCGAAGATGCGCACGTCACCCACGCCGGGCACGCGCTTGATGGCGTCCTTCAGGCTCACGTCGGCGTAGTTGCTGAGGAACTTGGCGTCGTAGCGGTTGTCCTCGCTGAACAGGCCCACCGTCAGCAGCATCTGGCTGGAGGCCTTGTTGACGACGATGCCCGTCTGGTTCACCTGCGAGGGCAGGCGCGCCGCGGCGCGGCTGACGCGGTTCTGCACGTCGACGGCGGCCACCTCGATGTCGCGCGTGGCCTCGAAGGTGATGGTGATCTGGCTGGTGCCGTCGTTGCTGCTGGTGGAGGTGATGTAGCGCATGCCCTCCACGCCGTTGAGCTCCTGCTCCAGCGGGATGGTGACGGCGCTCTCCACCACCTCGGCGCTCGCACCCACGTAGGTGCTCGTCACGGTGACTTGTGGCGGCGCCAGGTCCGGGTACTGGGAGATGGGCAGCGTGGGGATGGCAATCAGCCCCACCAGCGTCAGCAGGATGGAGCAGACGATGGCGAAGACGGGCCTGCGGATGAAGAAATCGACGAACATGGTGCTCTATCCGGCCCTTCGTTCAGCGGCTCCCGCCGACAGTGCCGCCACCATTGCCAGAGGCCCGGGGCGGGCCGCTGCCAGTGGGGGCGTTGGGGGCGTTGGCCTGCTTGGGTTTCACCGCCATGCCGTCACGCAGCGCTTGCAGCGAGGACACGGCGACCTGGTCGCCCGACTGGAGCCCGCTCTCCACCACGTAGGCCATCTCGCCCAGCGCGCCGAGCGTGATGGGGCGGCGCTCCACCACCGTCTTCCCGTCCTTCGCCAGGACCACCAGCGCGAAGGGCTGACCGCTCTGCCGCACGATGGCAAGCGCGGGAATCTGCAGCGCATCCCGGGCCGAGTACACGAGCCGCGCGCGCACCAACTCGCTGGGGCGCAGGCCCACGGTGTTACGGAAGGCGGCCTTCACCTCCACCAACTGGGTACGCGGGTCCGCCTGGGGTGCGATGTAGAAGACGTTGCTGGTGAGCAGCACCTTGCCCGTGCTGTCGAGGATTTCGAGCGCGGTGTCGGGCTTCATCGACCGCGCGCGCGGCGACGGCACCGACACGCTCACCTCGAGCACGTCCGCCTGCGCCACGCTGGTGAGCGGCGTCGTCATGCCCACGTAGTCACCCAGCCGCACCAGCACGTCGCCCATCGTGCCGGCGAAGGGCGCGCGCACCACGTGGTACTGGAGCTGCACCTGGCGCTGCGTCACCTGCGCGGCGGATGAACGCGCCGCGGCCTGGGCTGCCTCCACCTGCGCGCGGCCCTGCTCCAGCTCCTGCGCGCTCGCGAGCCCTTCCTTGTAGAGCGCCTCGGTGCGCTCCAGCGTGCGGCGCGCCAGCTCCAGGCTCACCTGGGTGGAGTTGAGCTGCGCCTGCGCGCTGTCGAGCGCGGCGGTGCCTTCGCGCGAGTCCACCTCGATGAGCGCGGCGCCGGCCTCCACCTTGTCACCGGGACGCACGTGAATCTTGCGCACGTAGCCCGCGACCTGGGGCAGCACGTTGACGCTCTGCCGCGACATCAGCGAGCCCAGGTACTCCCCCGTTTCGCGCACCTCGCGCGGGGTGAGCGTCACGATTTCCACCTCGCGGGGCGGAGGAGCCGGCGGGGCGGCCTTCTGGGCCGAACAGCCCGCCACCACCGCCAGCAGGGTGACACCCCACATCGCCTTCATCTGATTCACCAGTCGCACCGCGCCTCCGTCAGGAATGCGTCCAGGCGCGCCTGGACGAGCTCGAATTCACGCAGCACCAGGGTCAGCTCCGCCTGGCGCAGGGCCGCTCCGCTTTGCACCAGCTCGAGGCTGCTGCCGCGGCCCACTTCAAAAGAACGGCGGGTGAGGCGGTCGGTCCGGTCCGCGAGGTCGCGGGACGCCACCGCCGTCGCCACCAGGGCCTCGGCCACCTCCACGGCGCGCCGGGCCTGGGCCACCTGAATCGACACGTTGCGGCGGGTGCTCTCCAGCGTCTCCGCCGCCTGGCGCTCGAGCCCCTCTCGCTCGCGAATCAAGCCGCCGCGCAGGCCGCCTTCCCAGATGGGGACGGAGAGCACCGCGGACACACTCCAGATGGCCACGCGGCCGAAGCCGGGGTCCGTGGTGAGGCCCACGGCGGTGCTCGACAGGCCCAGCGTGGGCAGGTAGCCGGCGGTGGCTTGTTGGCGGCTGTCACGCGCGGACTCCAACTGCGCGCGCGAGGCCACGAGGTCCGTCCGCTCGTTCATGTCCTTCAAGGGCGTGCAGGCCCGCTGCGTCTCGTTCACCAGCCCCTGGAGGTTGAAGTCCCGGCTGACGCCAACGGCGTTGCCGAAGCCCACCGCCAGACCCAGGGCCTCACGGCTGCGCCGCAGCTGCTCGTCTCCCGCGACGAGGGCGCTGCGCGCCACCGCCACGTCCTGCTCCACGCGCACCACGTCCAACTGGTTGCCCGCGCCCAGTTCATAGGTGCGCTGCGCGAGCGCGAAGCGCTCCAAGGCCTGCCGCAGGCCCACGCGATTGATCTCCGCCGCCCGCTCCGCCGCCACCGTGGACACCAGCACCTGGGCCAGCCCCCGCGTGAGCAGCCGCCGCGTCTCGCCCAGCGTCGCCGCCGCGCCTTCCTCGGCGGCCACGGCCGAGGCGCGCCCGCGCCAGGCGCTGACGTCCACCAGGGATTGCGTCACGTTCGCCGTGGCGGTGAGCAGCGGCGTGGAGGGACCGCGGGTGTCTCCACCTCCAATGCCCACCAGTGGCGTACCGCCAGCGCCCACGGGGAGGTCGGGGTTGAGGAGGTCCACACCGACACTGGACGACAGACGCGCATTGGGGAGCAGCGCGGCCAGGGCCTGCCGGGAGCGGCCAGCGGCGCGCTCCACGCCGGCTTCGGCGCTTCGGAGGTCGGTGGAGCGCTCCCGGACGAGCGCGAGCGCCTCGTCCCAGGTCGTTACCTGCCGCTCGGCGGGGGCAACGGGCGTGAGCATCGCGTCCTCCACCTTCGGCTGGAAGGGGACGGGCGCAGGAATGGACGGTGACGGCTCGGTCAGCGTCGACGCTGCGACGAGCGCCAAGAGAATGACGGAAGGGGAGGCCATACGAGGTGGAGGAAATGAGGGAACTGCGTGTGGGCTGAAAACTTCCCCCCGTTGTGACCAAACGCGTCGCGTCGATGTAATTGACAATGGTTGACGTCTGCAACCATCTTTAGGGGGAGATGACTGTCCCGGAGCAAATGGCCTCGCTGCGGCGCGCCATCCGTCGCCTCCTCACCGAGCGGCTGGGCGAGCAGACCAGCAGACCTTTCATGCAGTTGTTGGCGCTGAAATCCATCGCCGACGGTGTGCGCAGCCAGGCCGCCATCGCGGAGCGGATGCTCGTGGACGCACCCTCGGTGAGCCGGCTCGTCGCGCGCCTGGAGGAGGACGGCCTGGTGAAGCGAAGCATCGCGGAAGATCGCCGGTGCGCGCGCCTGGAGCTGTCCCCGGCCGGGCAGACGGAGCTGAACCTGCTGAGCGACGCGCTCCGATGGACGGACGGGGAGCTGCTTCGCTACCTCACGGCGCGGGAGATGGCGGAGTTCAAGCGCCTCATGGACAAGCTCCTGACGGGCCTCATCCAGGCCCGGGGGCCGGTGCCGCTGGAAGGCGGCTGCGGCGCATCCGACTCCTGATGTGGAAATGACGAAGGGCCCGGCCCTGGAGGTCCTCCAGGATGCCGAGCCCTTCAAGGTGCCCAGTGAGGGCGGGTGCGTCAGGCCTGCGCGGGCTTGGACTCCGCGTCGGCCGGAGCGCTCTCGGGCGCCTGCTGCTCGGTGTCGACCGGGGCCTCCGCCTTGGGGGTGGACTGGGCCTCGGCCTCGGCGCGCACGCGGGACGTCTCCTCGGTGCGCTGGTCGCTGGCGGCGACCTCCTCGGGCGTCAGCTCCGTGCGGTCGGCGAGCATGCCCGTCTTCTTTTCCAGGTCCTTGATGGCCCGGCGAATCAGGTCGCGCTCCAGGAGCGTGCGGTTGAGGCGCTTTTCCAGGGCCTTGTACTTGTCGCGGCTCAGGTCCAGGTCGTGCTTGGTGGCGGCATAGACGCGCTGCTGCGTCTCGTTGCGGCCCTTCACCCGGCGCAGCTCCTTCTCCAGCTCCACCGCGCGGAGGCGGTCCTTGTTCGCCGCCTGCTCCAGCCGCTCCATCTTCTCGCGGTCGGCGTCATTCAGCTCGCGGTAGCGGCGCTGGCCACGCTCCTGCGGCACCGTCTCCGTCGCCGTGGGCACCACCGGCACCACCGCGGCGATGACGGCCTCGCCCTCCTGGGCGGGCGCGGCGACCTGCGTGGCGGGCGCGGCGATGGGGGCGGCCGGCGCGGGCTGCGGGCGGCGGCCCTTGGACTCCATCTCCGCCTTCAGCCGCTGGTTCTCCACCAGCGCGTGGGACAGCTCCTCACGGGTCCGCTCGAGCTGCGTGGAGGCGCTGCGCTCCACCTCGGCGCGCGCCTTGGCCAGCTCCTGCGCGCTCTTGTCGGACTCCTTCTGCTCGTAGAGCTTGCGCTTGGCCTGCTTCAGCTGCTCCTTCACGTCCTGAAGTTGAGTGCGCTGCTCGTCCAGCTCCTTCTGCTTGCGCTGCAGCTCCGCCTCGGCCTTGGCACGCGCCTGGGTGTCCGTCACCAGCTCGGCGCGGGGCGCCGACGACGACGTGGACGACGACGGAAGCGCGGCGTGCTTGGGGCCGGCGAAGAGATTGAAATAGAGCGAGATGGCGAGCCCGACAGCAAGGGCGAGGACCAGGACCAGCACGGGAACGACCTCCACGGGGAAATGCAAAAAGCGGGGCAGCCTACCGTCAGCCCCCAGGGCGTCAAGGGTGCACTGCTAGACGTGCCTCGGTTCACTCCCTGCGTCGCCCCGGTCAGCGGCCCGGCGTGCGTCCGGGGCGCCGGCCGTCGCTTCAGTACGCGTACTCCCAGCCGCCGCGCCCACTGGTGCGGGCTCCCAGGCGGGCACCCAGCTCCCGGAGCCGGCGGACCCGCTCGGGGATGGGCGGGTGGGTGGAGAACAGGGCCATGACTCCGCCGCGGTGGAGCGGGTTGACGATGAAGAGGTGGGCGGTGGCGGGAGCCCTGTCGTAGGGAATGGCCTCCGCTCCGCGTTCCAGCTTCAGCAGGGCATTGGCGAGCGCGTCCGGGTCGCCCGCCAGCTCGGCGCCCGTCTGGTCCGCCCCGTACTCCCGTGAGCGGCTGACAGCGAGCTGGAGCAGCGTGGCGGCGACGGGGGCCACCAGCAGCAGGCCCAGGTTGGCGAAGGCGCTTCCCAATCCGCCGCGCTCGTCGTTGTCGCCCCGGCTGAGCATGGAGCCGCCGAACCAGAAGAGCATCTGCGCGGCGTAGCTGATGATGCCGGCCAGGGTCGCCGCCACCGTGCCGATGAGGGTGTCCCGGTTGCGCACGTGCCCCAGTTCATGGGCCAGTACGCCTTCCAGCTCGCGCCGGTCGAGCAGCTCCATCAGGCCCGCCGTCACCGCGATGGCGGCGTGGCTGGGGTTGCGGCCCGTGGCGAACGCGTTGGGCGCCGCCGTGGGGAGGATGTAGACCTTGGGCTTTGGCATGCCCGCGCGGGAGGCCAGCCGCGCCACCATGTCGTGCAGCCAGGGCGCCTGCTCGTAGGGCAACGGCCTGGCGCCGTGGATGGCCAAGGCAATCCGGTCGCTGAACCAGTAGGAGCCGAAGTTCATCACCACCGCGAAGAGGCCGGCGAAGAGCAGGCCTTGCGGGCCGCCCAGTCGGTCGCCGATGACGAGCACCAGGGCCGTGAGCCCGGCCAGCAACACGGTCGTCTTGAGCGCGTTGCCCAGCCGGTGCCAACCGCCTCCTCCGTGCAGTGCTGGCCGGTCCGCGCCGGCGCGGGCCGTATCCTGGGAAGAATGGAGCGCCATGGCCGCCTCGTTTCCGGAAGACCCCGCGGGGCCCTCTGGAAACGTAAACCAGCGTGAGAGCTCGGCAATGACGGGGGACGGCACGCCCCCGGGACAGGGGGCAGGGGGCCTGGCTGCAACGGCGCACCCTCCACCCAGCCCCTTGCCCCTTACCGTTCCTACGGGCGCTCAGCCGTCGCGCCGCGCAGCGGAGAGCGCAAGCGGATGGGCGGCGACTCCGGCGCCGGGCGGATCCACCGCTTGGGCGCGAGGCCGTCCACCTCCCGAGCGAGGTCCACGTCCGGGTCCACCAGCAGCTCCGCGGGGCGGCCATTGAGCGACACCTGGGCGTCGACGTGGACCTGGACGCGGCCCTTGCCCTGCGCCTCGAAGTCCCGGGCGATGTGCCGCGCCAACTGGAGGATGAGGTCCGGCTGCACCGACATCTCCCGCTCCTGGAGGCGGGTGAGGTACTGGCTGGGCGCGACGTGCCACTCCCGGTCCGACGCCGGGTCGCGGACGATGAAGGTCACGCTGCCGTTCTTCTCGCGCGCCATCACGCGCCAGGAGAAGCGCATGCCCTGCTCGTGCCACAGGACGTTGCCGCCGTAGAGGTGGGTGCGCAGCGGAATGGCGACCTGCACGACGGCGTAGGTCAGGGCCAGTCCGAGCGCCACCTGTCCCTTCCAGCCGGGAGCGCTCAGGGCGGGCGTCGCGGGCGTTTCCGAGGCGGCCGAAGTCGCGACGGACGTCCGCGCGAGGCGGGCACGCAGCCCGTGGTACAGCCGCCGCGGCCAGGAGGCTTCGAAGAAGACCAGGGCCCCGGTGACCATGATGACGGGGAACATGCCAATGGGAAACAGCGCGGAGGTGGCCGCGTGGAACCCGAGCACCACCACATAGGCGAAGGGCCGCAGCTTCCGGGTGAGGAGGAAGGCGACGATGGTGGTGTCGAAGAGGAATCCCGACCAGGCCGCGACGTAGGCGACCCAGGGCTCGTCGAGCATGGGACCGACGAGGGGCAGGCTCGTCCGAGCCGACAGCCAGATGCTGAGCGGCTGGGCATGGAGCAGCCAGTCACCGGTCAGCTTCGCCAGCCCCGCGAAGACGTACACCACGCCCACCTGGAAGCGCAGCAGCAGCGTGCACCACGAGGGCAGCCAGTCGCTGCGCAGCGCGGGCTTGCGCCAGGCATCCACCGAGAAGGCCCGGTGCGCCGGCACGACGAGCATCAGCCCGAGGAGCAGGCTCACCAGGTAGTAGTGATTGAGGTAGTTGCTGACGTCCACGAGCTGGACGTAGGTGAAGGCGACGAACAGCAGGCCCACTGTCACGCGGTAGAAGAGGCCCGCCGCCATGCAGAGCCCGAGCACCGCGAGCGCCGCGAAGACCGTGTGCATCCACGGCGCCGGCAGCGCGGGCACCCAGCCGAAGCCCCAGTAGGTGAAGTGGAAGCGGGGGCCGGTGAACAGCACGTCCACCCAGCCGTAGGCGAGGAACCGGACCGCTGAGACGAAGATGAGCAGCCCCAGCGCCACGCGGAACGCCACCAGCGCCGCGATGTCTCGCGGCGCCAGCAGCACCTTCCAGATGCGCTCGGACGCGGGGCGCTCGCCGGACGCCACCTCAGTCATTGTCCCCCTCGACGGACTGGGGCAGCTCCAGGTCCAGCACGGTGACGAGCTCCGTCTTGAGCACGTCCGTCACGCTCTTGATGGCGTCGTACATCGTACGCATCGCGGCCTTGTCCTGAGCCAGGACCGTCGCCAGGTCTTCACCCGGAACAGCGTCGATGCCCGCCGCCGCCGCCGCGTTGCGCTCGCGCAGCTTCGCCGCCAGCGCGTCGGCGCCCGAGGCCTCGAGCAGGTCGTCGAAGCCCGTGCCGGAGAAGTTCTCGCCGCAGCCTTCCGTGATGCGCCGGTAGCCCACCAGGTTGGCCCGGATGTTCGCCTTCGAGCGCGCGGCGAACTGTGACTCCAGGTGTTCGGGGCACGTCGACGTGGCGCAGTCACGCAGCGCCAGCGGCCGTGCCACCTTGAGGTCCTTCACCTCGCGCTCGAAGTAGAAGATGGCGTCGCTCACGGAGTTCAGCGCCGCCTGCGTGGAGGGGTACACGGCATTGCCGGAGCCCGCCGTCGTCAACGTCCGGCCGAAATTCTCCTGGTCCGGGGCCCACGCGTTCACCAGCGCGTCCGCGCGGCGGCGGACGTCGGCGGCCACCACGGCGGCGTACGCCCGCTTGCGCGCGGCCCGCTCGTCCGTGGACAGCGCCGCCCACGTGCCCTGGGACACGATGACGGAGGTGCCGGGGCAGGCGGTGTCGTTGCCCTCGAAGAAGAGCAGGTACTCCAGCGCGTACAGGCCGCGGCGGCTCACCAGTGAGCTGTCGAAGCTCTCCGACTCGTAGCTGCGGTTGACGATCTGCTCCTCGAGGGCGCACCGGCTGACCAGGGGCCACGAGTAGATGTTGTCGCGAATCTCCGCGCCGCCCGGGAGGCTGCGGGGCGCGGCGGGACCGAACTGCATCACCTCCGCCACCTGCCACGCGTCCATGGCCTGGTGGTAGGCCTCGCGCGCGGCGTCTCGCGTGGTGGCATCCGGCGTGGCCGCGTGGGCCGCGACGGCGCCCTCCAGCGCGGTGGCCGCGGTCTGGAACTCACGTGCCGTCTGCAGCACACAGGCCCCGGACGACTCCAGCAGCGCGGCGCGCGTCGCCGCCACCGCGTCGTTCGGATTGTCCGTCCCTGCGTCCTGCGGGGTCACCTTGTCCGACTTGCACGCGGACAGGGAGAGGAGGGCGGGCACCGCGAGCGCGATGGCGCGCGCACGCAGGACGGAGAGGGGGCGCGATGACTCGGTGTTCATGTCCGGGCTCGCTAGCACGCCGATGTTGTTAATGACAATCAACTTCAAAGTTTGCCCGGGGAAACGTGCGGGTTTCCACAGGTTGGGTGTTGACCCGTCGCGGTCTTCCGGAGTACGAGGCGGACGCGAAGAAACTGATAACGATTATCGTTTGCAGTTCGACGAGTTCCTGAGGAGGGGAAAACATCATGTTGAAGACGGTGAAGCACCGTAGCTTCCTGGTGCGTGGAGCCGCGCTGGCGCTCACGCTGGCGTGCATGACGGGCTGTGGCGACGACGACGAGCCCACGCCGACGCCTGACGCGGGCACCAACACGGACGCCGGCACGGACGCGGGCACGAACCCGACGCCTGACGCGGGCTCCGGCGCGCCGGACAGCGACATCGCGGTGGTCCGCTTCAACGAGGACGGTACGCACGACACGACGTTCGGTGCGGGCGGCGTGACGCACGTGGACTTTGGCACTGGCCGTGACGGCACGCGTGACTCGCTGTGGGACGTGCGTGTGGACGGCACGGACCGCATCGTGCTGTTCGGAAACAAGCGCGCGGACGGTACGCGCGCGGACACCGACCGCGTGGTGGCCCGCCTGACGGCGGCGGGCGCGCTGGACACGACGTTCGGCTCGACCGAGACGCCCAACGGGTTCAGCGTCCTCAACCTGTCCAACCTGAACGACGGCATGCGCTACGGCTTCATCCAGCCGGACGGCAAGATCATGACGTCCGGCTACACCTCCATGCCCACGGGCGTGGGTGCGCAGGCGGCCAACCGCATCGTGCTGCAGCGCCTGAACGACAACGGCAAGGCGGACGACGCGTTCGGCTGGAAGGGCGTCGTGACGTCCGCGCCGTTCCAGGCCCAGAGCGAGACCAACCCTGAGTGGGGCATGGCCGAGTCCTACGCCGTGGGCATGCAGTCCAACGGCAGCTACGTGACGACCGGCTACGGCCGCTCCGCGTCCTCCGGCGCGGTGGACCTGGTGTCCTTCCGCTACACCGCCACGGGCGCGCTCGACCCGACGTGGGGCACGGGCGGCGCCGTGGTGCTGGACCTGGTCGGTGACAACGACCGCGGCCGCAACCTGGTGGTCCTGAACGACGACCGCGTCCTGCACGTGGGCAGCGGCTCCCTGGGCGCGCAGAACAACCAGGCCCTCCTCCTGGTGCAGACGCCGGATGGCCAGCCGGACACGACCTTCGCGCCGGAAGGCTACAAGACCTTCAGCCTGGACCGCCCGGAGCAGGCCTTCTTCGGCGTGGCCAAGTCGACGGACGGCAACTGGGCCGCCGCGGTGGGGTACCGCGCGGGTGGCAACCAGAACGACGACGGCATCCTCGCCATCATCCCCACGAACGGCTCGGCGGAGGAGGTCATCATCAAGGCCACGCCGATCTCCACCACGGAGAACGACCGCTTCTGGTCCGTTGCCTTCGACTCGACCAACCGCATCTACGCGGCGGGCTTCGTGACCGAGGGTGGCGACAACCAGATGGTGGTGGCGCGCTTCACCACCGATGGCAACCTCGACACGACCTTCGGCACCGGCGGTATCGCGAAGATCAACGTCGCGACCGCGGCCACCGAGGAGACCGCTCGCGGCATCGCCATCCAGACGGATGGAAAGATCGTCATCGGCGGTCCCATTGAGAAGCAGTAATCGCTGACGCAGTGTAGAAGCAGGAGCCGGGGAAGGCGGTCCGCGCGCGGGCGGGCCTCCATCCCTGGCTCCTGGCTTTTGAGTCGTCGGACATCCCGGTCAGACAAGGTCGAAACGCTTCAGATGGCACTGTTCGAGCAGAAGTTGATGTGGGCGCGGAGCTGGACACTTCCGGCGCTCTTGCTGGCATGGGCCTCCCCGGCCGCGGCGCAGTCCGAGCCGCCCGAGGACGCCGCCGCCGTGGCTCCCGAGCCGTCTCAGGTGCAGGACGCCGCCGCCGTTCCTGAAGCGCCGCAGGCGCAGGACACCGCCGCCGTTCCTGAAGCGTCGCAGGCGCAGGACACCGCCGCCGTTCCTGAAGCGCCGCTGGCGCAGGACACCGCCGCCGCGGAGACGCAGCAGGCCGAGTCGGCGCAGGCGCCCGAGGGCGACGCGCCGCTGGCCACCGAGCCTGCCTCGGGCGAGCCACTGGTGCTGGAGCCTTCACCCGAGGCGGTGGAGAAGCGATTCGAGAGCGTGGTGGTGGGCACCTCGGAGGCGCGCACGAGCGGCTCCATCCACGTGCTCAAGCCCGCGCAGTTGGAGCGCTTCGAGCGCGATGACCCGGCCGCCATCCTCCAGACGGTGCCCGGTGTGTACTCCCGCGGCGAGGACGGCTTCGGCCTGCGGCCGAACGTGGGCTTGCGCGGCGTCAATCCGGACCGAAGCAAGAAGGTCACCCTTTTGGAGGACGGTGTCCTCTTCGGCCCCGCGCCGTACTCCGCGCCGGCGGCCTACTACTTCCCGCTGGCCACGCGCATGCAGAGCATCCGCGTGCTCAAGGGGCCCTCGGCCATCCAGCAGGGACCGCAGACGGTGGGCGGCTCCGTGGAGTTCATCACCCGGGACATCCCCGCGTCCGAGTCCGCCTGGCTGGACGTGGCGGGCGGCGAGTACCTCTACGGCAAGGCCCACGGCGTCTTCGGCGCCAGCACCGAGCGCGCGGGCTTCCTGCTCGAAGGCGTCCACCTTCGCAGCGACGGCTTCAAGGAGCTGGACACCGTTGGCGGCAACACGGGCTTCACCCGCAACGAGTGGATGGCCAAGGGCCGCTACCAGCTCGTCCCCGAGGGCCCCGTGCGCCAGACGCTCCAGGTCAAGCTGGGCTACTCGGACGAGGACTCGAACGAGACGTACCTGGGCCTGAGCAGCGCGGACTTCGCCGCCGCGCCGCTGCGCCGCTACGTCGCGAGCGCCCTGGACCACATGAAGTGGCACCGCACGCAGGTGGTGCTCAGCCACGAGCTCGAAGCGGGCGGGCTGGCCGTGACGACGTCCGTCTACCGGCATGACCTGAGCCGGGCGTGGCGCAAGGTGAACCGCTTCCGCGGCGCCTCCATCGCCAGCGTGCTGGCGGACCCCACGAGCGCGCGCAACTCCATCTACTACGGCGTGCTCACTGGCGAGCTGGACTCGTCGTCGTCCCAGGACGCGCTGCTCATCGGCCCCAACGACCGCACGTACGTGTCCCAGGGCCTCCAGAGCATCGCCCGTTGGACAGCCACCACCGGCCCGCTGAGCCACAACCTCGAGCTGGGCGCGCGCTTCCACTACGACAGCATCCGCCGCCTCCACACCGAGGATGCCTTCCTGATGCAGGGCGGCCAGCTCGTGCGGACCAGCGAGCCCACGTACACGACGGCCGACAACAAGGACTCCACGCACGCCATCGCCCTGCACGCGACGGACGCCATTGGCTGGGGGCCCCTGGTGCTGACGCCGGGCGTGCGCATGGAAATCATCCGCTCGGCGTCGCGGAACCACCTGACGGGCACCGAGTCGAGCGGCGCGCTGGAGGTGCTCATGCCGGGCATGGGCATCTACGGCGCACTGACGCGCGAGCTGGGCCTGTTCGCGGGCGCCTATCGCGGCTTCTCGCCCCCGGCGCCCGGACAGCCGGACGCGGTGCTGCCGGAGAAGAGCATCAACTACGAGGCCGGCGCGCGGTGGACCCGCCGTGGCGAGCGGCTGGAGGCGGTGGGCTTCTTCAACGACTACTCGAACCTCACCGACATCTGCACGTTCTCCAGCGGCTGCCTCAACGACGCCCTCGACCGGCAGACGGACGCGGGCAAGGCCTACATCTACGGCCTGGAAGTCTTCGGTGAGAAGACCTTCCGTCCGGGCGGGGGCGTGACGTTCCCCGTCTCGCTGTCCTACACCTTCACGCGCACGCGGCTGCGTGAGGACTTCCAGTCGGCGGACCCGCAGTTCGGCAACGTGCGCGCGGGCGATGAACTGCCCTACGTGCCCATGCACCAGCTCTACGCCACCGCGGGCGTGGAGACGTCCTGGGGCGGCCTGGCCCTGAGCGCCTTCTATGTGGATGCCATGCGCGAGCAGGCGGGGCAGGGCGAGGTGCCTCCGGAAGAGCTGACGGACGCGCTGCTGACGTTCGACGTCAACGCGAGTTGGAACTTCTCCCGCTGGGGGCAGCTGTACCTGAGCGCGCGCAACATCCTGGACGAGCAGGCCGTCGTGTCGCGCCGTCCCTACGGTGCCCGGCCCAACGCGCCTCGGGCCGTCATCGTGGGCGTCAAGCTGGGCATCTGAAGCCCGGACACAGCCGCGGGCGGCGTCTCGCTTCTAGAGATAGAAGCGGTCCGTCACGCCCGCGGTGCGCTGGAGGATGGCGCTCCAGCCCAGCCACAGGGCGATGCCACTGCCATCCGCCCGCGCTTCCGCACCCAGGGCTCCCAGCGAGCCCGTGCACCCGGCCAGCGTGAAGCGTCCTGAATCCGTCAGGTGGGTGAGGAGGGCGCGCAACGTGGGCATCCCACGCGACTCGAAGCGGTGGGTGACGTCATCGCGACCGATGAAGTCCGGTTCGTCGAGCGCCCCATCGAGGAAGCGCTCCAGGGCCCACCAGAAGAGGTACACCTCCGCCTTGCGGCCAGAGGCCACGGCAGCGGCGGCGATGGACAGGCCTTGGTGCACGCGGTCGTAGTCGCCGCTGTGCAGGAAGACAACCACGTGGGTCGGGGGGGCGCTCACGCGGCGCTCATACCGCCCACAAGGCGCCAGCGTCCACCCACACGCCGGGAATGACCGTCCGGGCCCTTTGGCTTGCGCCTTGCCCGCCGCGCTTGCTAGGAAACCTCGGTCATTCGGGCACTTACGCGCCGTAGCACCTGGGCGGACCGGACTTCAACGAGATGGGCGACGACATCACAGCCAGACGCAAGGACGCGCATCTCGACCTTTGCTCGACGGGTGACGTCGAACCCAGCGGAAACAGCACCCTTCTGGAGTGCGTCAAGCTGGTCCACTGCGCGATGCCGGAAATGTCCGTGGAGGACGTGGACCTGTCCACGGCGTTCCTGGGCAAGCGGCTGCGCTACCCGCTGCTCGTCACCGGGATGACGGGTGGGACGGAGCGTGCGGGCGCGGTGAATCGCGACCTGGCGCTGCTCGCCGAGCGCCACGGCCTGGCCTTCGGTGTGGGCAGCCAGCGCGCCATGTCGGAGGACGCCTCGCGGGCCGCGTCCTTCCAGGTGCGGCAGGTGGCGCCCACGGTGGCGCTCCTGGGCAACATCGGCATGTTCCAGGCCATCGGGCTGGGCGTGGAGGGGACGCGCCGGCTGGTGGACGGCATTGGCGCGGACGGACTGGCGCTGCACCTCAACGCGGGCCAGGAGCTGACGCAGCCCGAAGGCGACCGGGACTTCCAGGGTGGCTACCGCGTGGTGGAGCTGCTGGTGAAGGCCTTTGGCGACCGGCTGCTGGTGAAGGAGACGGGCTGCGGCATTGGCCCGGACGTCGCGCGGCGGTTGGTGGACCTGGGCGTGCGGAACATCGACGTGTCCGGTCTGGGTGGGACGTCCTGGGTGCGCGTGGAACAACTTCGTGCCTCGGGCGTACAGGCACAGCTGGGGGCGGAGTTCAGCGGGTGGGGCATTCCCACGGCGGCGGCCCTGGCCACGGTGCGGCGCGCCGTGGGCCCGGACGTCCAGTTGGTGGCGAGCGGTGGCCTTCGCACGGGGCTGGATGCGGCCAAGGTGCTGGCGCTGGGGGCGAACCTAGCCGGCATGGCGCTGCCGTTGTTCCGCGCGCAGCAGGCGGGCGGGCTCGAGGCGGCGGAGGCGGCGCTGGAGGTCATCCTGGCGAGCCTGCGGCAGGCGCTCGTGCTGACGGGAAGCAGAAGCTGCGCTGAA
Organism: Myxococcus virescens; assembly: GCF_900101905.1. Classification (NCBI taxonomy): domain Bacteria; kingdom Pseudomonadati; phylum Myxococcota; class Myxococcia; order Myxococcales; family Myxococcaceae; genus Myxococcus; species Myxococcus virescens. The sequence continues at coordinate 18,598 of NZ_FNAJ01000031.1, forward strand.
CTGAGGCAGCGGCCCCGGGTGGTCACCGGAGAGTTGAAGGATTGGTTGGCGGCGCTGTAGAGGGTGGCCGCGCCGAAGTCTGGAAGGAAGAACATGTCTGACACCGTGACGTCCCGGCTTCCCGGGTTCCACAAGCTGCCGATGGAGGAGCGCCACGCGCACCTCTCCCGCATGTTCCGGCTCACGCCCGAGGACCTGCAGCAGCTGCTGGGCTCGGAGGCGCTCCAGCCTGTCCTGGCGAACCAGATGATTGAGAACGCGGTGGGGACCTTCTCCCTCCCGCTGGGGCTGGGCCTCAACCTCCAGGTCAACGGACGTGACTACCTGGTGCCCATGGCGGTGGAGGAGCCGTCCGTCGTGGCGGCGGTGTCCTTCGCGGCGAAAATCGTCCGGGAGGCGGGCGGCTTCATCGGTGAAGCCGACCCGTCGCTGATGATTGGCCAGGTGCAGGTGTCGCGCTACGGCGACCCGACGGTGGCCACCGAGCGCATCCTGGCGCACAAGGAGCAGATTCTCGCGCTGGCCAACAGCTTCCACCCGGCCATGGTGGCGCGCGGCGGCGGGGCCAAGGACGTCGAAGTGCGCGTGCTGCCGGCCCCGGAAGGGCCGCGCGGCGAGCCGCTGCTCATCGTCCACCTCATCATCGACGCCCAGGAGGCGATGGGGGCCAACCTCATCAACACCATGGCGGAGGGCGTGGCGCCGCTCATCGAGCAGGTGACGGGCGGCAAGGTGTACCTGCGCATCCTCTCCAACCTGGCGGACCGCCGGCTGGCGCGCGCCATGTGCCGCATCCCCATCCCGCTGCTGGCGGACTTCGAGATGCCGGCCGAGGAGATTGCCGAGGGCATCGCCCAGGCCAGCCGCTTCGCGGAGGCCGACCCGTACCGCGCGGCCACGCACAACAAGGGCGTGATGAACGGCATTGACGCGGTGGCCATCGCCACGGGGCAGGACTGGCGCGCCATTGAAGCGGGCGCGCACGCGTTCGCCTGCCGCAACGGGCAGTACCGGCCGCTGTCCACCTGGTACCTGGAAGAGGGCCACCTGGTGGGCCGCATCGAGCTGCCCATGGCGCTGGGGACGGTGGGCGGGCCCATCAAAATCCACCCGGGCGTGCAGATGGCGCTCAAGCTGATGCAGACGACGTCGGTGCGAGAGCTCGCCATGGTGTTCGCGGCGGTGGGCCTGGCGCAGAACTTCGCGGCGCTCCGGGCGCTGGGCAGCGTGGGCATCCAGAAGGGCCACATGGCGATGCACGCGCGCTGCGTGGCGGTGACGGCGGGTGCGCGGGGCGACTGGGTGGAGAAAATCGCCAACCTGCTGGTGAAGGCGGGCCACGTGAAGGTGGAGAAGGCCCGCGAACTGCTGGCCAACCTCCCCGCCGAGGATGCCGCGGCCGCGACCGGCACCACGGTCTGACGCCGTGGCTCCTCGTCCTGAATCCTTGTCGGCCTTTGGCGCCGGCAAGGTCATCCTGTTGGGTGAGCACAGCGTCGTGTACGGGCACCCGGCCCTGGCCGGGCCGTTGTCGCAGGGCGTGACGGCGCGCGCCGTGCCGGCGAAGGCGTGTCAGCTCGCGTTGCCCTCCACGCTCAGCCGCCCGCAGCGGGCGCAGCTCACGGCGGCGTTCGCCCGTGCAGCGGAGGTGACGGGCGCGCCGCCGGTGAAGGTGTCGCTGGAGGCGGACCTGCCGCTGGCGGTGGGCCTGGGAAGCTCGGCGGCGCTGTCGGTGGCGTGCGCGCGGTTGCTGCTCCAGGCGGCGGGGAAGGTGCCCACGCCGAAGGACGCGGCGCGTGTGGCGTGGGCGATGGAGCAGGAGTTCCACGGCACGCCGTCCGGCGTGGACCACACCACCAGCGCGGCGGAGCAACTGGTCCTCTACTGGCGCAAGCCGGGGGCCGCCAAGGGGACGGGGCAGGTGGTGGAGAGCCCCAGGCCCTTGCACGTGGTGGTGACGCTCGCGGGTGAGCGCAGCCCCACGAAGAAGACGGTGGGGGCGCTGCGGGAGCGGCAGGCACGCTGGCCGTCGCGCTACGAGCGCCTGTTCACGGAGATTGGACGGGTGTCCTCGGAGGGCGCGAAGGCGGTGGCGGCGGGAGATTTGGAGGCACTGGGCGACGCGATGAACGTCAACCAGGGTTTGCTCGCGGCGTTGGGCCTGTCGTCGCCGCCGTTGGAAGAGATGGTCTACCGGTTGCGGGAGCTGGGGGCGCTGGGCGCCAAGCTGACCGGAGCTGGTGGAGATGGTGGGGCCGTCATCGGCCTGTTCCTTGAGCCCAAGCCGGTGGTGACGAAGCTCCGCCGGATGGGCGTGCGCTGCTTCAGCAGCCAGCTCGCGGGTCCGCGGGCGTCGTGAGTCTTCCCATGAAAGCCACAGCACTTGCGCATCCCAACATCGCCCTGGTGAAGTACTGGGGGAAGCGGGATGACGCGTTGATTCTGCCGCACCAGTCCAGCCTGTCCCTCACGCTGTCGCCGCTGTCGGTGACGACCACAGTGGAGTTCGGCGCCGCGAGCGACCAGGTGGAGCTCAACGGGCACACCGCGAAGGGCAGCGAGCGCGACCGCGTGCTGCGGCTGCTGGAGTTGGTGCGCACCCAGGCGAAGGCCGACCTGGGCCCCGCGAAGGTGGTGTCGCGCGGGGACTTCCCCATGGCGGCGGGGTTGGCCAGCAGCGCGGCGGGCTTCGCGGCGCTGGCGGTGGCGGGACGCGCGGCGGCGGGGTTGCCGTCGGAGCCCCGCGCGGCCAGCATCCTGGCGCGCATGGGCAGCGGCTCGGCGTGCCGGAGCGTGCAGGGTGGATTCTGCGAGTGGCAGCGCGGCGAACGTCCGGATGGTGAGGACAGCTTCGCGGTGCAGCGCTTCGACGCGGCCCACTGGCCGGACCTGCGCATGGTGGTGGCGATTCTCGACCGCGGCGAGAAAGAGGTGAAGTCGCGGGACGGGATGAAGCTCACGGTGGACACCAGCCCGTACTACCCGGCGTGGGTGAAGGACGCCGAGGTGGAGGTGGTGCAGGTGCGTGAGCACATCGCCAAGCGCGACCTGCAGGCCCTGGGGGAGCTGTGTGAGCGCAACGCGTGGAGGATGCACGCGACGTCGTTCGCCGCGAATCCGCCGCTGAGCTACATGAGCCCCGGCACGTTGGCGCTCATCCAGCACCTGAAGGAGCAGCGCAAGAAGGGCATCCCGGTGTGGTTCACGCTGGACGCGGGACCGAACCCGGTGCTGCTGACGGACGCCGCGCACGAGGTGGCCGCGGAGGCGCTGGCCCGCGCGTGCGGCGCGGTGGACGTGATTCGCTGCGTGCCCGGTGGTGACGCGGAGCTGAAGACGGAGCACCTCTTCTGATGGAGCGCGCCCTCTCCGCGCCGGGGAAGCTGTTCCTCTCCGGCGAGTACGCCGTGCTGTGGGGCGGCGTGGCGCGCCTGGCCGCGGTGGCACCGCGCACCGCCGCGTATGTCCGCCGCCGCGCGGATGCCCGGGTGCACGTGTGCCTGGAAGAGGGGACGCTGGCGGGAAGTACGACGCCGCTGGGCGTACGCTGGGCGCGGGAAGTGCCGGCGGGGTTCGCCTTCGTGGCGCGGGCGCTCGACGAGGCCCTGCGCGCACATGGACGCGCGAGCCAGGGGTTCGATCTGGCGGTGGCCCCGTCCGCGGTGGGCCCGAACGGGCAGAAGCTGGGCATGGGCGGCAGTGCGTGCGCGACGGTGCTGGCGGCGGAAGGCGTGCGCTATGTGCTGGAGGAGCGCTACGACGCGCTGAAGCTGGCGCTCCTGGCGCACACGCTGGGGCAGGGCGGGAAGGGCAGCGGCGGCGACGTAGCGACGAGCTTCGCCGGTGGCGTGCTTCGCTACCGGCGTTACGACGTGGCGCCCTTGATTGAGGCAAGCAACACCGGACGGCTGCGCGCGGCGCTGGCGGAGTCTCCGTCGGTGGACGTGTGGCGCCTGCCTTCGCCCCGGGTGTCCATGGCGTATGCCTTCACGGGCGAGAGCGCTTCGACACGGGTGCTGATTGGCCAGGTGGAGGCACGGCTGGAGGAGGCGGGCCGCCGGAGCTTCGTGGAGCGCTCGGACACGCTGGGCCATGCGATTGAGGACGGGCTGAGCGGCGGTGACTTCCGGGCCTTTTCAGAGGCCGTGAAGGCGCAGCACGCGCTTCTGTTGGAGCTGGGGCCGCTGGAGACGGAAGGCATGCGCCGCGTGCTGGCGCTTGCGGCCACGTACGGCGCCGCGGGCAAGCTGTCCGGCGCGGGCGGAGGGGACGGCTGCATCCTGTTCGCGCCGGATGCGCAGGTCCGTGCGGAGATGTGCAAGGGATTGGAAGCCCGGGGCTTCCACACGCTGCTCCTGGATGCCGAGCCCGGTGTCCGTGGCGAGGCGCAGGCGGAGGCCCGCCTCAGGATCTGGGTAGACGCGCTGAGCTGAGCGCTGAGGCTCGCCGTTCGCCACCTTGGCGGTCTGCTCACTCGCTACGGAAACCCGAGGGACGCAGTCACGTAGCGCCTGCGCCGGGTTCGGTGTCTCCGGAGGCAAGGGCTCATGTAAAGGTGTTCTGTCATGCCACTGCGTACAAATTCCTACCTTTTGAGGGGCATACTTCCTGTGCCAAAGGCAGTGCAAGCGGCCCTCTCTCGCTGACGTGGCGCCCAGTTTACTGATAGTCTTCCTCGCCATGTCCAGCTTATGGGAACAACTGTCGGAGCATCTTCCCTCTGTGCTTCCAGATTCGCCGGAATATGCCGTGAACGGTACCGAATTGATGCGGCGCGTCCGACCAAAGCTAAAGGGAAATTATACAGAGAACACCATCCGTGTGCACTTCTCAAGGATGGCGGCAGACAGCACGTCAGTAATCGCGAAAGTGGATAGTGGACACGGTTACTACCTGCGGAAGCCCGCTACGGTAGTGGAGTCGCCTTCGGTAGAACCCACTTCCGCGACGCCAGTTCAAATGCCGGCCGATGGCCTGAATGGTGCTGGAATTGGAGCGACCCCTGAGGAGAAATTTAGGGCGCTCTTCATTAAGTACGCGGAATTAGAGAACCGCTTCGCGATGCGCATGGACCATACCCGGGCCGAGCGAGCCGAGGCTGGTGTTAATAAATGGAAGTTTCCTGATGTGGTCTTGTTGGATTGGGATGTGGGGCAAGTGGCCGATGAAGGTTATCGGCTGGATAGAAATTTGCTCGAAGTGAAGCGCAGTCTCGGAGAACAGCCATTTCGGCTCACTAGTGTGGAGCTGAAAGTTTCACTATCTCTCGCGAGTTTTCGCGAAAACTTCTTTCAGTGCGTCAGTAATTCAAAGTGGGCGCACCATTCTCTGTTGGCTGTTGCATATCCTATTGACGACACGACGCTTGTTGAGGAATTGCGGCGCTTGGGTACGTCATATGATGTGACGATTATTAGCTATTCGCTGGATCCGAATCAATTTCAGAGACTGCCGTCGGCCGAGTCGATTCTGGGTATGTCTGATGAAGAGTTTGATGACGTGGCCAAGTTGGTCAAGATCTCGACTGTTGCGACCGGTCGTCAACGGATAGGACTTGATTGGGAACATATTAAAGATATGCGCGATCGGACGGGTGATTTTATTGTTTTGTTTGAGTGGATTGCTCACTGTCTTAAGGAGGGGAGGCCATTTAGTCATGCTGACTTCTTTGATATTACTGAAATTCAGAGGCGGTATGCGTAGCGGGGGCTTTAAAGCTGTTTGGCATGTGCGATGTTTGATGTTTGCTTCGTCCTGTCCACGCCTGCAGCCTCTGAGTCCCATTTGAATCCTACGGCTGCATTCTGAGACGAGCGCCACGTGCGCGATAATGGCAGCGTATGGCGCCGGGTTGATGTTGGCGCCGCCAGTGACTTCGTTGAAGGACGTATGTGACTGGCGGGGGCGTGCGCCGCTAAAGCGCCAGCTGCGGCCTGTCCCCTTGTGCTGTGCTCTCGGTCAGCGAAGGTTGGCAGGACGAGTTCTTCTCCTGCGGAGGCGAAGTGTAGAGGCGACGGCCCTGAGCGTCAGAACATCTGCCCGAAGGTGACGTAACAGCGCTGTCGGCCAGAGTCGGTGGAGACCGCGTAGTCCATGCGAATCACCGGCACGCGCTGGGGGAATCGCAGGCTCTCTCCGCCGCCCGGGTGCCACTGCCACCACTTGCCATCCGAGATGCCCGGGCGCCACACGCGCCGACGATGCCCTGACGGCCGGAGTCGGCGAGTGCGCGTCCGACTCACGGAAGATGGGCATCGACCAAGGGCCCGGCGATGTCGCCCCGCTGCGCGGTCAGGGGCAGGGCGGGTTGTCGGCGTAGGGCTCGCCTCGCGCGACGTAGAGCAGGATGTCGGAGTCCTGCGAGGAGTAGCCGTCCGTGTTCTCTCCGAAGGCGTGGAACGTGAAGTAGTGCTGGCCGTGCTCGAAGCGCTCGGCCTTGCCGTCGCGGACGGCTTTGTCGACGTCGAGGAGCAGTTCTGCCTGCGCCGTGTTCCCACCCAGGCAGGACCCGTTGGGACCGGGCACGCACTCCACTGGTGCGTCCATCGCGAGCCCGCCCGGCTTGGGATTGCGGCTGGGCGCGCCGTTGGTCCTTGGCGTCGTCTGCACGATTTTCAGCGAGCCCGCCCAGCGCATGCGCACGAGGTCGCCGCGATTCACCGGGACGTTGTACTCGAACTGCATTCCCTCCGCGTCGTTGTAGAGGTCGACAACACGGCACTTCCGTCCCTTGGAAGAGTCGATCGCACAGCAGGCTCCATTCTCTGAGGGACCGGTCTCTGCGCGCGAGAGGAGAAACTGCATGTTCGTCCCAGTGGGGACGTGATCCGGTCCGCGGCACTCCCACGGACAGTCCGCACAGCCGTAGGCGCAGCCATCCGAGAGATGGATCATCCCCGGGCGATGCTGGGCCGTGTCGATCAGGAACTCACCGAGGTGGTACGGCCCATTCACACACGTGTAATTCGGCCCACCGGCACAGTTGGTGCGAGGGCCGCTCGCGAGCCCTCCAGGAATCAGCGCGTCCTCGTTCACGTTGTGGACCTGCACGACGTTGTGCAGACCGGTCCAGCGGAAGAGGATGAGGTCTCCCTGCTTTGCCGCGAAGGTCGGCTCCACCCAGTCGTAATGTGCCACGGTCGTGAAGTTGTTGACCTCGAACAGCGTGCAGTTCTCGCGGCTCGCATAGGCCGCGTAGCGCCCGTTGTAGTGGAGGGGATTGGCGAGCGCGCTGCACGGCTTCGGCGCGTACTGAGGGCTGGGATTCTCACGCGTGGTCAGCGCGACGGAGACGACTCCACCGACGGGGTTTCCCTCGTCCACGAAGAAGTAGATGCCCGGGCGATAGCCGCATGGCGAGGTGCCGGTATTCCAGTCGAACGAGCCCTGGACGGTCTTCGGTCCACTCGCAATCTGCTGCGGCCACTGGGCGTCCCCGTAGGGGGCGACGGGCGGATCCTGCCCCTCGAAGTTCTTCACCTGCAGCACGTTGTGCGGCTCGCCGTCGTTCCAGACGAAGCGCACGGTGTCGCCTTCGGTGGCGAAGTGCACATTGCTCCGGCTGGGCCAGGCAATCTCGACAACCCGTCCCGGCGGGTTGTCTGTGCCGGGACACGCCGTCTCCCGATCCGGGATGCCATGATTCCCCCCGGAGCCGGCATCCGCGGCGCCTGGGGGCCCGCTTTGCCCCGCGTCGGGCGAGTCGGGGGTGGTCGTGGAACTGCAAGCCATGCTGACGACGAAGAAGAGCACGAGCGCGAGGCGGTCCATGAGGAAGGACAGACTAGGTCAGCGGCAGTGACGGAGAGAAGGCTGGGCTCAGCAGCCGTCAGAACATGTGCCCGACCGTTGGACCTGGGCCGCCTGGTAGCGCAGTTCCGTGTGCATGTACGCCTTGATGTTCCCGGCGAAGCCGTTGCGCTCGATGCCGCCCGCGCACGCTGTTCATTCCGCCAATGCCATCCGAAGGGAGGGCCTCGCAGGCGCAGCCAGAATCACGGCGTCCCCTGGCCCGAGCTGAAGCTCACCAGGGGAATGGCAATCGCATCGAAGCCAGACTTCCTCACGGGATCGCGCCCGGGGAAGCGCTCAGGCTGACAGGAGGACGGCCGCAGCGGGAATGAGCATGAAGAGGCCGCGAAGCACGCCCGGGTGGCGGCGTTTCTTCCCGCGCCCATGAGCCGCGGTGGTTGCCCGCCCGCTCTCCTGGAAGGCGACTCACTCCCTGGGGCGGCTGTCCTCTCAAGTGCTCATCTTGGCTGCCGGAGGAGGGGAGGCGACACCCGTGAGCGCTGTGCTTCCACCAGCGATGCATCTATGGGCGCACGGCCTCGTGCGCCGGGTCCGGGGGAAGGTGCCACCCGCCTCAGGGCGCAGGGCGAGGAAGCTGCTCCTCGTCCACCTGGATGGTGTTCCGAAGAGCCTGCTGGATGAAGCGCTCGTCGCGGGGCGCATGCCCTTCCTGTCGCGGCTCGTCCGCTCGGGGGCCTTCCACCTGGACGAGGCCTTCTGGGGAGCGCCCACGTCAACGCCTTACTTCCAGGCAGGTCTGCTCTACGGCATGCGCCACTCCAACCTGCCGGCCTACTCGTGGTTCGACCGCGAGCTGGGCCGCAGGGTCCAGATGAACACCCCGGCGGATGCGCTGGCCATCGATCAGCGCCTGCGCGGTGCGGGCCGCACCAGTCTGCTCGATGGTGGGGGCCACGGGTATTTCTCCCTGTTCCGAGCGGGAGCAGAGAACGCGCTGAGCATGAGCACGCTGGCCAGCTTCGAGCAGATGTCGCGCGCGTTCTCCTACGAGATGCTGGGGTTGCTCAGCGCGCGCACGCGCGGCATCTGGGACTACCTGCGCTCGCTGGGCATGGACACCTGGGCCGCGGCGCGCGAAGTCGTCCACTGGGCTCGTGGGCTCCACGACTGGCGCCACGAGCCGGCTTTCCTCTTCAGCCACGTCTTCCTCCAGCGGCTGGGTTGGAGCTTCGCCTTTACCAAGTCCCTGGTGGACATGGCGCGAGGCGTGCCCGTCATCTACCTGGTCTACGGTAACTACGATGAGGTGGCCCACCGTCGGGGGCCGCGCTCCGAACAAGCCCGCGCCGAGCTGCACCGCGTGGATGCGTACCTCGCGGAGTTGTACGCCGTGGCGGGCGCGGTGGAGCAGCCCTACGACGTCGTCTTCCTCTCCGACCATGGGCACGTGGACTGTCTGCCCTGGGAGCAGCGGAGGGGCCAACCTCTGGCCCAGTGGTTGATGGCGCCCCACGGCGACGGACCCCTCTCCGACGATGTGGTCCGCGGACTCTGCGACGGAAGGACTCGACCGGAGCCGGACACCCGGCCGCGGGCGCCATTCACGCCGGTGGCCGTCGACTGCGGCAACTTCGCCCATGTGTACTTGTCCGGCGAGCCCCATCCGCTGGAAGCCATCTCCCTGCTCGCACGCCACCCGGAGGTCCTGGCCCGGGTGACGCGGAGCCCGGACATCGGCCTCGTCGCGCTGCGAAGGGGCAACAGCGCGGTCGCGCTCGTGGGCGACGGCGTCTACACCGTGGACACGCTGGACCGGGCCCCACTGTCCACCGAATTCAGCAAGCGCGCGGTGGCGGACTTCCTCCGCGTACTCCCAACCATGTCCACCGCGGGTGACCTGGTCCTCTTCGGCGAAGCCGTACAGCGCGGTGGCACCGTGGGCTTTGCCTGGGAGTTCGGCTCGCACGGAGGACTGACTCGCACGGAGGCCAACAGCCTGGTGTGTTGGCCCGCGAAGGCGCCCGTGGACCTGTCTGGCCTTTCGCACTGCGTACAGCTCCATGAGCGGCTCGCGGCGGCCTATCTCGACAACATCCCACGACTTCGGTTGGTGCCGTGAAGGGGAGGGCGAGGCACGCCGGAGGCCGGGCGTTGCTCAAGGCGCTGCTCGCCGTCTTCGGGCTCGTGCTGTCCGTCGTCCTGCTGTCCACGGCCTTCTTCAAGTGGAACCTGAGCGGCACGGGGGCGCTGCTCCAGCCGCGCTTCCCGCTGGGGGACTTCGTGAGGGACTTGCCCGGCCACCTCGTGTGGCTGGTGCCCTTCATGCTGCTCCAGGCCTCCATCATCCCGCTGCGTGCGGTGCAGTGGCAGCGCACCCTCCGTCGGCATGTGCCCCTCAAGGAGCGCTACCACCTGGTGGCCATTGGCGCCTTCGTCCACAACGCGCTGCCGGGAAAGCTGGGCGACGTCATGCGCTCATTCCTCCTGTCGAGGACGCAGCGCATCCCCTTTCTCCGGTGCCTGGGCACCGTGGGCGTCTGCAAGCTGATGGAGTTCGCGGCGCTGATGCTGCTCGTCATGCTGTCGTTGCTGGGCCCCTTCGGCCGGACACTGTCCCGCTTTGAGGGAGAGCTGAAAGCGGCCGTGTTACTCTGTGTGGGGCTCGTTGCGCTGGTGGTGCTTCTGGCGCACTGGTCCGGCCCGCTCGCCTTCGCGCTGCACCGCCGCCACAAGCTCCCGAGGGTGGAAGGCTTCCTCCACCACGTCAGCGAGGGCCTGGGCACCGCGCGCTCCTTCACCGGCATGGCGAAGGTGTTCGTCTTCTCGGTCGCGCCGGTACTGGCCTCCGCCCTGGCCTACGGTCTGGCACTCCACGGCATCGGCATCTCGGGCGGACTCTTCGCCGGGGCGGTGGTGCTGGGGGCCATCTCCCTGGGGCAGTCGCTCCCGGGTGTCCCCGCGGGCATGGGCATCTACTACTTCGTGACGAGCTGGGCGGCCCGCAGCCTGGGGGCCTCGCCGGAGGACGCGGCGGCCTTCGCCACGCTCACGCACCTGGGCACCGTCATCAGCCAGGTCGCCGTGGGAGCCGTCTCCGTCCACCTGCGGAAGATTCGCATCCGCGACCTACGCAAGGGCGGGAGCCTCGCGCGGGAGGCCGCGAACCACGTGGCGCACGATGCCGTGGAGCCCGCGCGTTCCTGACCCCTGAAAAGCGAGAAGGGGCCCCGGTTTGAAACCGGGGCCCCTTCTCAACTTTGTGCCCAGGAGAGGACTCGAACCTCCATGCCCTTGCAGGCGCTAGACCCTGAATCTAGTGTGTCTACCAATTCCACCACCTGGGCAGGTGGGGCATCGCGGTGCGGCGCTGCGATGGGCCGGACGTATAGAGCTACTGCCCGGCCCCGTCAAGCACTACGTAACAACCTCACTTCTTCAGCGGCCATTTTCCTTCGGCCTCGAGCGAACGGCGCAGGACGGGGTTCTCGTCCATGAAGGCGGTGAGGGACTCCTCGGTGATTTCGACCAGGATGTCCTCGGCGCCCAGCTCCGTCTGGCAGCTCAACCGGGAATAGGGGCGGACGTCGAAGCCCATGTCCAGGCGGTCCGCCTCCGCGTCCGTCTGCTCGCTCAGCGAGTCGAGGCCCTTGCGGACCCAGATATGGCAGGTGGAGCAGCCGCAGACCCCGCCACAGCTATGCCCCACCTGGGCGCCGCAGGCCTCGGCGGCGTCCAGCAGGGTGGTGCCGGTGGGCACGTCGGCGCTGACCTCGGCCAGGGGGCTCTTGAAAGTCACCTTGGGCACGTCAGTAGTCCTCCACGGAGTGGCCAGCCACCACCTGGGTGATGGCCTGATTCATCACCCGCTCGATGAAGGGGCGGGACGCCTCGTCCAGCGCGTGCACGGCCTCCTTCAGCTTCAGGTGGTCCTCGCCCTTCATCAGCTCGCGAACCCGGGCGATGGCGGAGTCGATGATGGCGCGCTCCCCCTCCTGGAGCAGCGAGCCGTGCTCGCCCAGCTGCCGGTCCGCCTCGGCCAGGACGCGCTCGGCGTCCACCCGCTGTTCGCGGACCTGCCGGGCCTGGATGTCGTCCTCGGCGTAGTCGATGGAGTCGAGCAGCATCTGCTCAATCTCCTCATCCGTGAGGCCGTGGCTGGGCTTTACCGTAATCGACTGGCTGACGCCGGTGCTCTGCTCCTGCGCGCTGACGGAGAGGATGCCATCGGCGTCCACCTGGAAGCGGACCTCCACCCGGGCCATGCCCGCGGCCATGGGCGGAATGCCGGACAGGGTGAAGCGCGCCAGACTGCGGTTGTCCTCCACCAGCTCGCGCTCGCCCTGGAGCACGTGGACGTCCAGGCCCGTCTGCCCATCCTTGAAGGTGGTGAACACCTGGCCCGCGGTGGTGGGGATGGTGGAGTTGCGCTGAATCAGCTTCTCCACGATGCCGCCCATCGTCTCCAAACCCAGGGAGAGGGGAATCACGTCCAGCAGCAGCACGTCGTCCTGCCGGTCCGCCGTGGTGAGCAGGTTGGCCAGCACCGCGGCGCCCAGCGCCACCACCTGGTCCGGGTCGATGTCGCCCAGCGGCTCACGGCCGAACAGCTCCGCCACGTAGCGGCGCACCGCCGGCACGCGCGTGGCGCCGCCGACCAGGATGACGCCGTCCAGCTCCCCGGCCGTCACGCCCGCGTCCTTCATGGCCCGCCGGCACACCGTGCCCGTCTTCTGCACGAAGGGCTGAACCCAGGCGTCGAAGTCCTCGCGCTTCACCGAGTGCATCTGCCCGCCCGCGGAGAACTCCACCGAAGCCGCGTCGGTGAGCGCTTCCTTGGCCTTGCGCGAGGCCGCCAGCACCTCCGCCACCAGGGCGGGAGCTGGCGCCTCGGACGCGCCCAGCGTCTCCAGCACGCGCTGCGCAATCGCCCGGTCGAAGTCATCGCCACCCAGCGCGGAGTCGCCGCCGGTGGACTTCACCTCGAACACGCCGTCCACCAGCTTGAGGATGGAGATGTCGAAGGTGCCGCCGCCCAAATCGTAGACGGCGAAGGTGCCCTGGCTGCCCTTGTCCAGGCCGTAGGCCAGCGCGGCGGCGGTGGGCTCGTTGAGCAGCCGCAGCACCTCCAGCCCGGCCAGCCGGCCCGCGTCCTTGGTGGCCTGCCGCTGGGTGTCGTCGAAGTAGGCGGGCACGGTGATGACGGCCTGCTCCACCTTGGTGGAGAAGTGCGCTTCCGCGCGGCGCTTGAGGGCGCGCAGCACCTCACCGGAGACTTCAATGGGCGTGACCGGCGTGCCGCCCGCCACGTCGAAGCGCACCACCTTGGCGCCGGGCGCGAACTTGTAGTGCCCCAGCTTGCGCGTCTCTGCGTCATCCGGGCTGCGCCCCATGAAGCGCTTCACGGAGGCGATGGTGTCAGTGGGGTGCTCGGACGCCAGCTTCCGGGCCCGGGCGCCCACCACCACGCCGCCGTCCTTCGCGTAGTGCACGACGGAAGGGAGGAACAGCGCGTCGCCCTCGTCCACCGGGACGCAGACGGGCTGGTCCTTCACCACCGCCGCCACCAGCGAGTTCGTCGTGCCCAGGTCGATGCCCACCGCCTGCCCTTTGGGCTTCAGCGGGTCGTGAATCTGAAGGTAGCCGTTCTTGCTCACGCCTGAATCTCCTCCTCGAACGCGTCCACCTGCTCGAGGAAGCGCGTGAAGTAGCGCACCCGCCCCAGCGCGTGCGATGCCTTTCTCACTTGTTCCTGCCCGCCGTCCCCCGGCTCGCCCGCCTCCAGGGTGCGAAGCGACTCCGCCGCCTCGGTGAGGGCGGCCTTCTTCCGGGCCTCCACGTCATCCGCCATGGCCCGGGCGCGGCCCAGGTCCTTCTTCGCCATGGCGGTGTCCAGCGACTCGCGCAGGTCCATGACCTCCTCCAGGAAGGCCAGGGGCATGTCCTTCTGGGCGCCCGCGTCCTCGCGGTCCAGGTCGATACCGTGCAGCTTGAGCAGGTAGAAGGCGCGGCGCACCGGGTCCTTCAACGTCTTGAAGGCCTCGTTGAGGGCGGTGGTGCCCTCCAGGGCCTGCAGGCGCTCGCGCGCGCTGGCCTGTGCCACGCGGTCCGGATGGAGCTGCAACGACAGCTCGCGGTACTGCTTCTCCAGCGCCGGCACGTCCACGTCATAGGCGCGCTTCAGGCCGAAGACGTCGAAGTGGGTCCTCAAGGGGGGCTCTCCAATGCGGGGAGGGGACAAACGAAAAGGGCCCGGCGGCTGGCCGGGCCCGCGTGGCGGCGACTCCGCCCAGAAGGGGCGGAGCGCTTGCTGTCGCGTCAGACGGAGAAGCTCTCTCCGCAGCCGCAGGCCGCCTTGATGTTGGGGTTGTTCAGCTTGAAGCCGGAGGCCATCAGCGTCTGCTCGAACACCAGCTCGGTGCCGATGAGGTACAGGTAGCTCTTCGGGTCCACGAAGACGCGCACGCCGTCCTTCTCGAAAATCTTGTCGCGCTCGCGGGACTTCTCCGACCACTCCATGGAGTACTGGAGGCCCGAGCACCCGCCGCCCTTCACGGCCAGCCGCAAGCCCGCCTCAGGCGTCTGCCGCTGCTCCAGCAGCTCCTTCAGCCGGACCACCGCGCTGTCGGCAATGGTGATGCCCTTGGGGGGCTTGGCCACGGGCGCGGTGGCAGGCGCCTGGCGCTGCGTCGTCTCCTGGGTCGCCTGTTCGCTCATGGTTCGCCTCTCCCTTTCCCGAACGTCAGGACGCCTTGGCCTGACGCGCGGCGCGCTTCTTCTTGAAGTCCTCGATGGCCGCCTTGATGGCGTCCTCGGCCAGCACGGAGCAGTGAATCTTCACCGGCGGCAGCGACAGCTCGCGGGCCACGTCCTTGTTGGAGATGGTCATCGCCTGGTCCACCGTCTTGCCCTTCACCCACTCGGTGACGAGCGACGACGAGGCGATGGCCGACCCGCAGCCGAACGTCTTGAAGCGGGCGTCCTCGATGAGCCCGTCCTCGGAGATCTTGAGCTGCAGGCGCATCACGTCGCCGCAAGCGGGCGCGCCCACCAGGCCGGTGCCCACGTTCGGGTCTTCCTTGTCGAGCGTCCCGACGTTCCGGGGGTTCTCGTAGTGCTCGATGACCTTGTCGCTGTAAGCCATGCCTGCTCCTTCAACGGATGCTTCTCACCAAAGGTTCCGGCGGGCAACGCCCTCCGGGCGAGGAGGCTCGCGCCCCCCTGTCTACCTGGAAAGGCGCTAGTGCGCCGTCCACTCGATGCTCTTGAGGTCGATGCCTTCCTTGGCCATCTCGTAGAGCGGGCTCATGTCGCGCAGCTTGCGGACCTTGTCCACTACGAGGTTCACCACGTAGTCGACTTCCTCTTCCGTGGTGAAGCGGCCCAGGCCGAAGCGGATGGAGCTGTGCGCCAGCTCCTCGTCCACGCCCAGCGCGCGCAGCACGTAGGAGGGCTCCAGGGAGGCGGACGTACACGCCGAGCCGGAGGACACCGCCACGTCCTTGATGCCCATCATCAGGGACTCACCCTCCGCGTGGGCGAAGGAGATGTTGAGGTTGCCCGGCAGCCGGTGCTCCAGCGAGCCGTTGATGGTGGTCATGTCCAGCGCGTCCGTGAGGCCCTTGCGCAGCTTCTCACGCAGGCGAAGGAGGCGCGCCGACTCCTCGGGCAGCTCCTTGCGAGCCAGCTCGGCCGCCATGCCAAAGCCGACGATGGCCGACACGTTCAGCGTGCCGGAGCGCATGCCGCGCTCGTGACCGCCGCCGTCGATGATGGGCGCGATGCGCACGCGCGGCCGGCGGCGCACGTACAGCGCGCCGATGCCCTTGGGGCCGTACATCTTGTGCGAGGTGATGGAGGCCAGGTCCACCTTCATGGCCTCCACGTCGAAGGGCACCTTGCCGATGCCCTGCACCGCGTCGCAGTGGAAGAGCACGCCCTTGGAGCGGCACAGCGCCCCAATCTCCGCGACGGGCTGCACCACGCCAATCTCGTTGTTGGCGAACATGATGGAGACCAGCACCGTCTTCGGCGTCATCGCCGCGGCCAGCTTCTCCAGGCTCACCCGCCCGTCGGGCTCCACGTCCAGGTAGGTGACGCGCGCGCCGCCGGTGGGCAGCTCGGCCCACTTGCGGTACGTCTCGTCGGACTCCACGTCGTGCTTCGCCAGCAGCTCCGACTGGTTGTCCTCGGTGACGTCCTGGCCCGCCAGCTGCGCCAGCCGCAGCAGCTTCAGCTCGTCCAGGCGCTCCTGCCGCACGCGCTCCAGGCGCTTGCAGGTGTCCAGGATGGCCTTGTGCTCCGTCTTGAGGGTGATGATGTGGTCACCCTTGGACTTGTAGAACTCGATGACGCCCTTGATGGCCAGGTTGTCGGACTCGGTGGCGCCCGAGGTGAAGACGATCTCCTGCTCGGCCGCGCCGATGAGCTCGGCCACCTGCTGCCGGGCCTTGTTCACCGCCGCCTCGGCCTTCCAGCCGAACACGTGATTGCGGCTGGCCGCGTTACCGAAATCCTCTCGCAGGTAGGGCAGCATCGCCTCCAGCACCCGCGGGTCCAGCGGGGTGGTGGCGTGGTTGTCCATGTAGATCGGCAGCTTCACCATTGCTTCCAACACCTTCCTGGAGGGGACGTCGACCGGCGCCTCGGAGCGCCTTTGCCGCAGGGGAACCTACACCGTCACACCTGAATGTGGACCGGACTGGTCAAATATAAAAAGGGGCGCCTTCGGGTCAAGCGAACATCAGGCGCGCTGCGGGTGTGGGTGCGTGCTCCCAATAGGACGACTTAAGTCAACGCCGCGCCGTCGTGGATCAGTCCGGGCGCGCCGTCCTGGGACGAGGCGCCCCAGAATGGCGCACCCCCTCCGGCCAACCGCCTGATTTCCCGGCGAGCGCCTCCCTGGCCGGCCGCCTGCACGGGTGGGGGCCACCACAGGGAGGCACGCACATGAGCGCGAAGCAGACGGCCCGCACGAAGGAGGCGCAGGAGACGCGGGAGGGCGGCGGGAGGACGCACCTGGTCCGGATGGACGGGGGCAAGCTGGAACAGCCGCGCTACGTGGACGGATGGCGTGCCGGCAAGCCCGCGGAGGACCCGGAGAAGATGAAGCGCTGGGGGCTCGTCACCGCGCGGCCCAGTGAGTTCCTGGTCCACATGCGGCGCGGCCGGGTGCGGGAGGTCAGCGGCCAGGGCGCCAGCTGCTTCAAGCTGCCGGGGGACTCGGTGGCCATTGTCCCCACCAGCATCCAGCGACTCCAGTTCACCGCGGACCAGGTGACGCACGAGAAGGTGGGCGTGCAGGTGACGGGGCTGGCGGTGTACCGGATTGCGGACCCGCTGGTGGCCTTCCGCATGCTCAACTTCTCCTTCCCGGAGCGCGCGCAGGAGAAGCTGGCGGAGCTGCTGCGGGAGATGTTCGTCGGCGCCGCGCGGCGGCTGGTGGCGAACATGTCGGTGGAGGAGTGCCTCTCCAAGCGCAAGGAGGGCATCGCCGCGGAGCTGGTGCGCGAAATCGCGCCCGTGCTCTCCGGCCGAGGCCGCCTGGAGGACCAGACGGACGCGGGCTGGGGCGTCATCCTGGACACGATTGAAATTCAGGACGTGCGCGTCCTGTCCTCCACCGTCTTCGCCAACATGCAGGCGCGCTTCCGCCATGAACAGGAGCGGCAGGCGCGTGAGGCGGAGCTGGCCAAGGAGCGCTTCGTCCACCGCGAGGAGACGGAAGCCGAGCGGCAGCTGAGCCTCCAGCGGCTGGCGGCCGAAGAGGAGGTGCGCCAGAAGAAGCAGACAGCGGAGGAGCAGGCCCGGCTGGAGGCGCTGGCGGTGGAGGCGCGCGTGGCCGAGGCGAAGCTCGCCCAGGAGCGCACGCTGAAGCAGGAGCAGGCCACCGTGGAGCGCGAGGTGGCGCTGGCGAAGATGGCCGCCGAGCAGGAGGTCCGCCAGAAGAAGCAGGTGGCCGACGAACAGGCGAAGCTGGATGCGCTGGCCGCGGAGTCCCGCCTGGCCGACGCGAAGATCGTCTCCGAGCGGGCGCTGGCCGTCAGCCGCGCGCAGGTGGAGATGGAGAAGCTCCAGCGCGAACAGGACGCGGAGGTCGCGCGCCAGCGCGTGGCCCTGGAGAAGCTCAAGCGCGAGCAGGACACCGAGGCCGGTCGCGCGAAGCTGGAGTTGGAGAAGCTGAAGCTGGCGCAGGAGTCCGAGGCCGCGCAGGCGAAAATCGAGTTGGTGCGGCTCCAGCGCGCGCAGGAGGCGGAGAACGCCAAGGCGCAGATGGAGCTGGCGCGGCAGCAGCGTGAGCAGGAGCTGGAGCTGTCACGCCAGCGGCACGAGCAGGAGGTGGAGCTGGCGAAGCTGCGCCGCGAGCAGGAGGAGGCCGGCGCCAAGGCGCAGCTGGAGCTAGAGCGCCTGCGCCGCGAGCACGAACAGGCCACCGCGTGGCACGAGGTGCAGATGGCCGCGCACCAGCAGGAGGCCGAACGGCTCCACGCGGAGCTCCAGGTGGTGCAGGCCCGGCGGTCCATCGTGGAGACGGAGGTGGTCATCGCCGAGCTGAGTGTGCGCAAGGACCGGGCGCAGCAGGACCTGGAGCTGGGCAAGGCGCGCGCGCTGCGCGACATCGAGAACAGCGTCAGCCCGGAGGTCATCCAGATGACCCTGGCGCAGCAGCTCCCTCAGGTGGCCGCGGCCTTCCAGCAGAAGATGGGCGAGGTGCACGTCACCGCGGTGGATGGGGCCAATCCGTTTGGTTACATCGCCGCCGCGGTGGAGGGTGTCATGGGGCTGGCACGTTCCGCCGGACTGAAGACGCCTGCTTCCCCGCTTGCCCCTCCAGCGCAGTAGCCCGGGGCCCCCGGCCTGCGTATACAAGGGGGGCCTGGGACCACGGAGTCACGCGCGCATGGATGCGAAGAAACTCGGAGTGATGGCGGTGCTGGCCGGAGTGGCGGTGGCCGTGGTGCCCTGGCTGCTGCCCACGGGTCCCAACGCCAACCTGGATGCGGCCCGGTTCCTCGAATCCGGCAGCCTCGCGGTGGGCGCGGCGGTGGTGTTCGCGGGTGGGTTGCTCACCGCGCTGACGCCGTGTGTCTATCCGCTCATCCCCATCACCGTGTCCGTCTTCGGCGCGCGCAAGACGGAGGGCCGGGGCCGCGCGCTGCTCCTGACTTCCTCCTACATCGTGGGCATGGGCGTGGTGTTCAGCGCGCTGGGCGTGCTGGCGGCGAAGACGGGCCAGGCGTTCGGTTCAATGCTGGGGCACCCGGCGGTGGTGACGGGCCTGGCGGTGTTCCTGCTGCTGCTGGCCACGTCCATGTTCGGCGCGTTCGAGCTGGCGCTGCCGTCGTCGTTCCAGACGAAGCTCAACGCCGTGGGGGGCGCGGGTGTGGCGGGCGCGTTCCTGATGGGCAGCGTGTCCGGCTTCCTGGCGGCGCCGTGCACCGGCCCGGTGCTGACGGGCCTCCTGGCCTTCGTGGCGAAGTCGGCCAACACGACGCTGGGCGCGTCGCTGCTGTTCGTCTACGCGCTGGGCATCGGCGTGCCGTTCTTCCTCATTGGCGTCTTCACCGTCCGGCTGCCGCGCGGCGGCGTGTGGATGGAGTGGGTGAAGAGCGTGCTGGGCATCATGCTGGTGGCCCTGGCCTTCAGCTACCTCAAGGACGCCTTCCCCTGGGCGCGGGACGTGGTGAAGGGGCTGGGCCTCCACGTGGGCCGGGTGCCGGGGGCCGTCATCGCCGCGCTGCTGGTCGCGGTGGGCGTGGCCCTGGGCGCGGTGCACCGCTCGTTCACGGAAGGCGCGCGGGAGTTCTCGTTCAAGGCGCTGGGCGTGGCGCTCGTCGTCGCGGCGCTGGTGCTGCGCGGCGGTGCGCTGGACGCGGGCCCGGTGGGCACGTTGTGGGTGAGCCTGGGGCTCGCCGAGCCGCCGCGCGCGCCGTCCTGGCAGTGGCACCACGTCATGCCGGCGAAGCAGGCCACCTTCTCCCCGGAGGCCTTCGACCAGGTGCTCGCACAGGCGAAGGCGGAGGGCCGGCCGGTGCTCATCGACTTCTTCGCGGACTGGTGTGCGGCCTGCAAGGAGCTGGACCGCGACACCTACCCCGCGCAGCAGGTCATCTCCGAGTCCGACGAGGGCCGCTTCCTCAACATCAAGATTGACGCGACGAACAGCGAGGACTCGCTGGACGCGCTGCTGGAGCGCTTCGATGTGGAGGGCTTGCCCACCGTGGCGTTCATCTCGCCGGAGGGCAAGGTGCTCACCCAGCCACGTGTTACCGGCTTCCTGGCGCCCAGCCCCTTCGCCACGGAGATGAAGAAGGCGCGCTGCACGGACGCCAACGCCTGCTGAGGGCGGGCGTGTGTCAAGCTTCGCCGGAGAGGATGGGCACCGGGTCCGGTAGCTTCGGATAGCGCAGTCCGGCGATGCGAGGCTTCAGGGCGCGGTCTCCGGAAGGAAGCGGGCTCGCAGCTCGGGCGTGGGGATGCGGCACTGCGCTTCCCGGCCGAACCAGCGGTAGCGGTTGCGCGCGATGATTCGGTAGACGAGGTCGCGCAGCGGCCGGGGCACCACGATGAATGCGTAGAGAAACCGCCACGGCCCCTTCAGCATCCGCGCGACGCGGAGCGCGGCCGTGGAGCGCTCGTACAGCTTGCCGTCCTGCAGGAGGACGAAGCTGTCCGGTTCCTCCTTGGGCACGACGCCATGCGGCGCCAGCAGCGCGGCGGCCCGCTGGGACTGCAGCGCCGCGAAGCGGATGCGCGCGTCCGGGTCCCGGTCGATGATGAAGAGGACCGTGCCGTTGCACAGGTTGCACACGCCGTCGAAGAGGACCACGGTGTCCGGGGGCTGGGCGCGGGGCATGATGCGGCAAGTCTAACAGCCCACTCCGTTGGGTGACGCCGAAGCGCCGGGGGAATTCCAGACGGGTGTCCCTGCAGCCTCGCCCGTACATGCGTGGTGTCAGACCCGGGTGTTTCCTTCCCTGGCGCCGCCCTTGCAGAATGTTCGGACATGCCCTCGCCGCCCATCGCTCCCCGACTCCTGGAGTTATCCGCCCACGCCCTGCTGTGGAAGCGAAGCAAGCAGTGGATGCTCCAGGCGAACCGGCTGGTGCGGTGGTCCGCGACCCCCGAGCGCTGGCCGCGCCCGCTCCTGGCGCCCACGCATGAGAAGGGCGTGCTCCTCGGTTCGCACACCGTCAATCTGCAGCGCTCGGACTCGGACGCGGACCCCGTGCTCGAAGCGGGCAAGCAGCACAACGTGCGTCTGGCGGCGCCGGCCTTCGATGGCCTCCTCCTCGCTCCGGACAGGCCCCTCTCTTTCTGGCGCACGCTGGGCCGGCTGACGGAGCGCAAGGGCTACCGGCATGGGTTGGCGCTGAGCGGTGGCTGTCTCACCCCGTCCATTGGAGGCGGCATCTGCCTTCTGGCCAATGCGCTCTTCGAGTTCGCCGCACGCCAGGGCTGGCACATCCTGGAGCGCTGGGGGCACACAATGGAGGCGGTACCCCCGCCGCCAGGTGCGCTGTGGGGAATGGATGCCACGGTGGCCTGGCCCTACGTGGACCTGGTGATGGCGCCTCGTGAGGGTCCGGTGCGGCTCGGAGCCCGCGTCTCGGACGGGAAGCTGCGGCTCTCCATCCATGGGGCGGACGCTCCCCGGACACGCTCACGGTTGTGGTCCGAGGACGAGTCCCTTCTCGAGCTCCCCGAGGGAACCCTGCGCATCAACCGCGTCGTGCGCCGAGTCGAAGACATCGGTTCTGGCGCCGTGCTCGAGGAGCGCACCATCGCCGAGAACCGGCGACGCCTGTTGAACCCCGAGGCGCGGAAGCGGACGTGCCTGACGTGCGGGGAGACCGCATGCCACGCCCGCGTCGAAGTCCCACGGGTGGAGGCCCGGGCGCCATGAATCTGGTCCTCGCACCGGAGCCCGCCCCCTGGCTCTCCCACCTCGCGTCGCTGCTCACGCGCGAGGCAGAGGTGCTGGCCCCCTGGGCGCTGCCGAGACTGCCCGATTGGGGACCACTCCCCACCCGCCTGCGTCAGGCCTGGACCCGCCGGACGTTGCCGGTGCCCGAGGGCTTCCGCGTCTGGGGCCTGCCAGGATGGGGGGCCGTGGAGGCGGGGATGCGAGTCGCGGCGCGCTCGACGGCGGCGACATTCCAGGCCCGCTTCACCCTGCGCAGGCGGTGGGCGCAGGCGGCCTCGGCGCTGCTTCCGGCGTCGGTGGAGACGGTGCTCGCGCCATCGCTCGGCGCCCGGGAGGTCTTCGCGATGGCACGCCGCCGGGGCGCGCGCTGCGTGCTGGTGGAGGACCTGCCTTCCTTGAGGGCACTGCACGCGGACCTGGACGCCGCGGCCGTGAGACACCCGGAGGAGGCCTTCCTTCGCAACCACCGCGCGTCCGCGGAGGACGTCGCCCGGCAGGAGGCGGAGCGTGTCCTCGCGGATGAAATCTGGGTGCGAGGCGAGCTCGCCCTCGAGCGGCTGCGGCTGGCCGGACACGCCCCGGAGAAGCTCCGCAGGCTGCATTTTCCACCAGACCGCGAACCGCCCCAGGCGCCCCGTCTGCCCCAGCGCCACGGCCCGCACGTGGCCCTCCTCGCAGGGCCCGCTCTCGCGCGCGGCGGACTGCGAGAAGCCTTGGCGGTGCTCGACGAACGGCCTCAGTGGAACCTCTGGGTGCGCCCCGCCGAGGGCACGGACCCACGGCACCTGAACCACCCGCGAGTGCGGAAGGTGACGGCGCAGGTCCAGCGCACGCTCCAGCAGGTGGACGTGGTGCTCGCGCCAGCGTGGTGTGAGAGCCATCTGGGCGAGCTGGCGCAGGCGCGGGAGCAAGGCATCCCCATCATCGCCACGGACCGCGCCGCGGGCTTCTGGCCCTGTCGGGCGATTCCTCGCGGCGATGTGCCCGCCCTCATCGCCGAACTGGACGCGCTGACCGCGCGCTGAAGTCCACGCCTGTTGGCGCCAACCCCACGCGAAGCGCCGGCCGGGGCGGCCCTTGATGGAGCCGAGCGCGCTAGGTGTTCCGTCCCCGGCTCGCGAGGACGCGGTCAATCATCTGCTCGTGCAGCGCATGGAGCGGTTGGGCGACGTGTTCGCCCTCCAGATACGCAAGCGCACCGGCGATGGCCTCCAGCGTGGACATGCCATCCGGGTGGGGCGGGCGACGCAGGCGCCGCGAGTCCGGCGCGGGCGGTGGCAGCTTCAAGCCGGGCAGCCGCCGCAGCGCGGGGACTCGCTGCACCATGCGGCGTGCTTGTCCCCAGCTCCCATCCAGGATGATGAGCCTGCTGGGAAAGGCCGCACCGGACGCGGGCTCGTGGTGCGCGTCCGGGAACAGCAGCCACGTGTCATCGCCCTCCAGGACGGAGGCGTCGAAGGGGACGCCCGGCGAGCCATAGGAGACGATGCTGCACCGGGGAATGGCGAGCGCCGCCATGCGCGCGGTGTTGGTGGATTTGAGCGTCTCCTTGTGGTGCCGGACGATGAGCAGCTCCGTGCGAGTGGAGACGCACGGCACCTCGGCGCACAGACACAGGGCAACAGGGAGGAAACAGCGCGGGCAGCGACCCGCGAGGTCCTCGGGCGTTCGAGACCTCATTTGCCCTGGCGGTATCGCTCCATGAGGGTCCGGGCCTCGCGCAGCTTCTCCTCGACGAAGCGGTCATCCGCGTCCGGCTCGTACTCCGCGTCGGGCAGGTCGAGGTGGAAGAGGGCGGAGAGGCTGACGGGCGTCACTTCCAACCATTCGGCGGTGCGGTTGAGCGCGGCCTGACGGCGGCCCGCGAAGGTCTCCGGCCCATCTTCGGGGCCGCAGCGGCAGATGCGCGCCGAGTCACCGGACACGTCCACGTAGAGCCCCAGCACCTCCGCGTCCAGCTCCGCGGCCAGCGCGCACGTGGCCTCGCTGACGTAGGCGGCCATGGCCTGCGCCGCGGAGCGCTCCGTCAGCGAGCGGACCAGGAACACCTGCCAGCCGGCTTCGGTAATCGCGCCGGCTTCCTGGAGCGGCGCCAGCTCCGCGGGCGGCGCGTGGATGCGCGTGAGCAGCCGTCGCACGGGCACTTCCATCCGCTCGAGCCGGGCGCTCGACGCGGGACAGAAGAAGACGACGCGATACTCACGGCTGTCGGCTGCGGTTTCCATAGGCATACGGCGTCGCCAGGAACGGAGGGGAGAGTGTGTGCGGGGGCCCAAGAGGACCAAAGGACTCCCCAGACATGCAAGCGGTGATTTGGAGCCCGTGTTTCAGCGCGCCGCGGCGCGCAGCGGCACAGCCTGGAGAATGGCGCGTCGCTCGGCCGCCACCCATGCGCCCGCCACCAGCACCAGCAGGCCTCCGCCCAGGGCGACGGGCGTCAGCGTCTCCGAGAAGAAGGCCCAGCCCACCAACGACGCGGTGAGTGGCTCCAGGTACGTGAGCGCCGCCGCGGCCGCGGTGGGAACCTGCCGCAGACCGGTATGGAAGAGGATGTTTCCAATGAGGCCGCAAACGATACCGCCCACGAGCACGAGGAGCGTGCCTCCATCCACCGTGGGTGGCAGTACCCGGTCTCCGAAACAGAGCAGCAGCACGCCCGCGGAGATGGGGGCATGCAGTGATGTCACGGCCATGGGTGAATACGCCCGCGCCGCCTGTTTCGCGGCCAGGACGATGATGGCGTAGAAGCAGGCGCTGCCCGCGCCCAGCAGCGCCGTCAGCCCCGAGAAGTCACCGTCGGGCCGGCCGATGAGCAGGGCGAGGCCCACCAGCGTCACCGGGCCGCCTATCAGGGCCCGGGTGGAGCGCTCCTCGCCCAGCACCCAGGGGGCCAGCAGCGCCAGCAGCAAAGGCGCCAGGTAGTGCGTCAGCACGGCGATGGACACCGGCCCGCGCTCCATGGCGGCGAAGAAGAGGGCCGTGTTCGCCGCGTCCGCCAGCGCCACGACGAGCAGCGCGAGGGTGGCCCGGCGGTCGCGCAGGGCATCGCGCCGGAACAGGAACGGCGCCGGGAGCGACATGGCCAGGAGCACGAGGAATGCGTTCTGCGGCCCGGCGAGCCCCGCTGGACGGAAGAAGAGCGCCCAGCACCCCCAGAGGGTGGCCCCGGCCGCGACCATGGCGAAGTACCGCACCGTGTGACTCCTGGTGACTCCGGCGCGCACTCCGGCTCCGGCGGGCGCGCAGCCTACCTCAGCCAGCGGTTCGCGTATCGTCCGCGCGTTGGGCCTCGGCCTGGGCTCGCAGGCCCTCCATGTCGGGCGTGAAGGGGCGGTCGGGGACGAGGCGCGCCCGGCGGATGCGGTCCATGCGGAACATGCGCGCCGCGGCCTTCTCCACGTCCCGGGCCAGCACGTACCAGACGGGCGATTCGACCAGCAGCCCGTGCGGCTCCACGATGCGGCGGGTCGCCTTGCCGTGCCGGTCGCGGTATTCGAAGGACAGGCAGACCTGCTCGCGGAAGGCCCGCTCGAAGACGGCGAGCAGCTCCTCCGGCGGTGTTCCGACATCCGCCAGCACGCGGGCGCTCGCCGGCCGTCCCACCACCACGCGGCGGCAGAGCTCACGCATGCCCCGGGCCCGCTCCTTGGGGACGCTGGCGAAGAGCTTCTGGAGCCCCGAGCGCGTCGCGCTGCCCCAGGGCAACGTGCTGCCCGTCGCGGACAGGTTCGCGGCCAGCCAGAGCGCGACCACCTCCTCCTGCGACAGGTGGACGGCCGCCACGCCCCGGTCCCGCTCCAGCCGGACGCCACCTCCAGGGCCTGTGTCACTGCTCAGGGGAATGCCTTGTTGTCGCAGCGTCGCCAGGTCCCGGTGGACGGTGCGCGCGCTCACGTCGAGCGCCTCGGCGATCTCCGCCACCGTCGTCCCATCCCGGCCCCGCAGGAAGTCCAGCAGCCGCATCACCCGGTCGACTCGAGCCATTGCTGACAGTTTCTGTCAGGGATGGGCCGTACTCCACAAGCATCAGGTCGCGCACGACCGCGCGCTTCGAGGCGAGAGGAGGCCGTCATGATGGGTTCCAAGGGACTGCTGAATGTCGACGATGGGGGCGTGGGTGGACTGCCGGTGGTGTTCGTCCATTCGAGTGCCGGCAACACCACGCACTGGGCCGCGCAGCTGTCGCATCTGCGCACGCACCGCCGTGCCTTGGCACTGGACCTGCGTGGCCACGGGAAGTCCGAGCTGCCACGCGACGGCGGCTTCGCCGTGGAGGACTTCGCGCGGGATGTGGGGACGGTGGTGGATGGGCTGGGGCTTCAGCGCTTCGTGCTGGTGGGGCGCAGCCTGGGCGGGGCTGTCTGCGTGGCCTACGCGGGGGCGCATCCGGACCGCGTCGCGGGGTTGTTCCTCCTCGACCCGGCCTCGGATGGACGCTCGATGCCCGCGGAGCAGGCCCAGGGCTTGATGGCGGTGCTGGGGACCGAGGCCTGGAGCGCGGTGGTGGAGGAGGCCTGGGGCCCCATGTTGGCGCCGTCCCGGCCGGAGGTGCGCGAGCGGGTGCTCTCCGAGATGCGCGCCACGTCCCAAGAGGGCGTCCGGGGCGGACTGGGAGCCCTGTTGGACTTCGACCCCGTGACGCCGCTGCGGCGCTACTCGGGGCCGCGTCTGTCGATGGTGACGGCCTTCAACGAGGAACCGGGCGCATATCACCACCTGGTGCCGGAGCTGCCGCACGCGAAGGTGGAGGGCACGGGGCACTGGGTGCAGCTCGACGCGCCGGACGAGGTGAATCGGCTGCTGGACGGCTTTCTCGCCACGGTGCGCTGAGCGCGCGCGTTCGCCGCGCGTGTTATCTACGGCCCGTGCCCCGGCCCAAGCTGCACAGCGACGAAGCCATCCTCGACGCCGCCATGTCCGTGTTGCTTCGGAGCGGGCCGGCCGCATTCACGCTGAATGACGTGGCCGTCGCGGTGGGCATGTCCCGCGCGGCGCTCATCCAGCGCTTCAAGAACAAGGAGCACCTCTACTTCCGGCTCATGGAGCGGACCGCCGAGCAGAAGCGCGAGTACTTCGCCGGTCTGCCCGTGGAAGTCGGAGCTCAGGGCCTCTGGCGTTTCCTGAAGACGCTGGTCTCGGTGATGGGGGAGGGCGAGGCGCTCGACGCACACCTGCTCCTGGCCTGGGAGGACGTGAGAGACCCCACGTTGAGGCGGATGGCGCATGAGCGGAATCTGCTCGTGCGCGACGCCATCGCCGTCCGGCTTCCGCCCTGCGTCGACCGGGGCGCGGTGTCCGCCTTGCTTCAAGACGTCATCGCGGGTGCGACGATGCAGTGGTTGGTGGAGCGGACACCACCGTTGACGGAGTACGTCCTCGCTCGCTTGCGCACGTTGCTCGGGTGCGTGTTTCCACGAGAGTCCTTCGACTGAAGGTTGTGTCGCTTGGAGGGGCGCCCAACAGGGGCGGGTTGAATATAACCGACGCGTCGGTTATTAATCCCTCGTCCACGCCAGTTCCTGGCGTCGAAAGGGGTCCCTGGATGTCTGAGCGCATCATCGGCGGTCTCAACCGGTGAACGCACCAGTCAGGATGCGCTGAAGGCGAGCGCATCCGGGAGAGGTGCCCGGTGGAGAGTCGAGGCAAGCTCGGCAGGATGAGTGGAGAGGACTGGCTGGAGGTGCAGCGTGCGGTGGCCGCCGGGCAGACGCAGGAGGCGGCAGCGCGGGCGGTCGGGGTGAATGAGCGCACGCTGCAGCGCCTGTTGAGGCGTGCGGGCGGCATCCGGCGGCCGCCGCGCGTGCGCTCTGCCTTGCGTTTGAGCGTGGCCGAGCGCGAGGAGGTGTCTCGTGGCGTGCAGGCGGAAGAGTCCATGCGCGCCATCGCGCGGCGGCTGGGGCGCGCCC
>NZ_FNAJ01000032.1 GCF_900101905.1 Myxococcus virescens
ACCTGGCTGGCACCGTCTTAAGAAATTGACTGCGGTTTCCGCAATCTAGCTTCTTCTTGGGCTTGCTATTTGGTTTTCAAAGAGCGAGTCGCTTGTCCCGCCAGCGACTTCCTGCTACTGTCTTCTTCGTTGCTGCCTCGCCGTCTTTTTTTCTGCCCGGCGGGGTGTCAGTTTCTATTTCAGCTCGGCGTCTTCTGTCAAGCTACTGTTTCGCCGTCCTGCTGGCTTCCGGAGTCTTCAGCGCCGCCCAGTGGCTTCCGCTGATTCCCTCCAGAGGGGCGCGGCTTCTACCGCTTCGCCGCCTTCCCTGTCAACCGCTGCTTCGTTGACTCCCTCGACTCTTCCGCCCTTGTTTCCGGGCTTCTTCGTCGGGGCGCGGCTTCTACCACCACCGCGTCTCCTGTCAACTCGCTGCGTTGACCGCCGTATTCCGTATTTTCTTACCGACCCACTCAAAGCGGATCCGCGCCAGCGCGCGGGCTTCTTCGTGAGATTCAGGGCTTCTACCACCACCGCCCCTGGGATCAACTTTCCGAGTCGAGCCCTCTATTTCCTGCTGCTGCTCCGTCGAGGCGCGTGGATCAGCCACCCGTCCGGAGGGGCGCGGCTTCTACCACCGCCGCGTCCAGGGTCAACAATCCTCATCGACCCTTTTATTCTGCTGTCAGCTCCCCGCTCGGATCTGCGTCGGGCGGGGCGCGGCTTCTATCCCCGTGACGCGCGACCTGTCAACCACCCTTCCATTCGCTCCCACACATTCGTAGGCAGCGGATCCATCAGGCTCAGCCGCCAGCGACTTCTTGGAGGGACGCCTCCACTCCGGACAGCAGCTCCTCGAGCGCCTCGTCAGAGATAGTCAGTGACGGCGCGATGTACACGGTGTCTCCCATGGGCCGCAGGTAGAGCCCTCGGCGACGCGCGGCCTCGTACACTCGCCACCCTCCTCGAGCAAGGTAGCCACCACCGCCCAGGTCCACCGCTCCTACCATTCCCACGGCGCGGGGGCGCACCAGGCCCGGAATCGAGGCGGCCATCCGCTCGAAGGCGGCTTTCACGCGGGGGGCCTTTCGCGCCACCTGCCCCATCACATCTTCGTCCCGATAGACGGCCAGCACTTCCCGAGCGATGGCGGCGCCCAGCGGGTTCCCACAGTACGAGTGCCCGTAATACAGCGCCCGGCTCGACGCCCCCAGGAAGCCGGAGAAGACGCGCTCCGAGGCCAGTGTGGCGCCAAACGGCAGGATTCCTCCCGAGAGGGCCTTCGCCAGACACAGCATGTCCGGCACCACGCCCGCCAGGTCCACCGCGAAGCGTGCGCCCGTGCGCCCCAGCCCCGTGAAGACCTCGTCGGCGATGAGGAAGGTGTCCACCTCTCGCGTGGCCTCGCGCACCGCCCGGACGAAGTCCGGCGAGTACATCACCATGCCCGCCGCGCCCTGCAGCACCGGCTCCAGGATGACGCCCGCAATCTCCTCCGGGCGCGTACGCAAGGTGGACCGGACCTGTTCGAAGGCACGCGCCCAGCCCCCCTCCTCCGCCGGAGAGGGGACGTGCACCACGTCGAAGAGCAGGGGGCCAAAGACTTCCCGGAACAGGGGAACGCCCCCCACGCTGGTGGCGCCCATCGTCTCGCCGTGGAACGCCCCCGACAGCGTGATGAAGCGGGTGCGGCGCGGTTGGCCATTCTGCGCCCAGTACTGGGCCGCCATCTTGATGGCCACCTCCACCGCCGTGCTGCCGTTGTCTGAATAAAAGACGCGCGAGAGGCGCTCGGACGCGGGAAGGCCGGGGCGGTCCGAACCGGGGGCGATGGCCGCCAGCTCCGACGCCAGGAGCGCCGCCGGCTCATGGGTGATGCCCGCCAGGGAGACGTGTGGGAGCGCGGCGGCCTGCTCGGCGAGCGCGCGCATCAGGCGCGGGTGACGGTGGCCCAGCGTGGACACCCACCAGGAGCCATTGGCGTCCAGATAGCGCGTGCCGTCCGCGTCATGGAGGTACGCCCCTTCCGAGCGCACCACCACCAGCGGATCCGTCTCCGCGATGTAGGCCTCCATCGCCGTGTAGGGATGCCAGACGTGCGCCTTGTCCAATCCGACGATGTCCGCCCGCTTCACGCGTGTACTCCTCTCCTGGAGCTCCGTGCCCCCTCCGTACCGGAAGAGTGGGCCGCGCCGCCGCGCGTCATGTCATGCCACGGCGCGTTCTACTGATGGCCCCCTGAAGCGGGGAGCGAGCGGGCCCGTCGCCCCGCAGGGCAGGGCCGCCGCTCTTCCGTCCCGCGTGACGCTGCCATGACATGCCCGGTGTTACCCCGGTTCAGTCACTGACCCGGGAACTTGAATGGCCGTCCTCATCTTCTTCGTCTCGCACTGGCTGCTCTGCGTGTTCTTCCAGAGCTTCTTCCAGCACCGGTACGCGGCCCACCGCATGTACACCATGGGGCCGAAGACGGAGCGGGTGATGCACCTGCTCACCTACCTGGTGCAGGGCTCGTCCTACCTGTCGCCCAAGGCGTACGCCATCCTCCACCGTGAGCACCATGCCTTCTCCGACACCGAGAAGGACCCGCACTCGCCCCACTTCTTCAAGGATGTGGCGCGGATGATGTGGCACACCAAGGCGCGCTACGACGACTACGCGGCCGGCCGCGGTCAACCCGAGGCCCGATTCCTGGGCGGCTACCCGGAGTGGCCGCTCGTGGACACCACGCTGCGCACCTCGTGGTTCGCCACCCTGGGCTGGGTGGCCTTCTACTCCGCCTTCTACGTGATGTTCGCCACCTCGCCCTGGCAGTTCCTGCTGCTGCCCCTGCACTTCCTCATGGGCCCGGTGCACGGCGCCATCGTCAACTGGTGCGGCCACAAGTACGGCTACCGGAACTTCGACAGCACCGACAAGTCGCGCAACTCCCTGCCCATGGACTTCCTCTGCATGGGGGAGCTCTTCCAGAACAACCACCACAAGTACGGCAGCAGCCCCAACTTCGCGGCGCGGAAGTTCGAGCTGGACCCCACGTGGCAGGTGATGCGCGTGCTGGCCCTGCTGCGCATCATCCGCATCGCCACCCCGCAGCGTGCAGTCTGGCCGGAGACCCGCGAGGCCGCACGCACCGGGAGCGCTGCTCCGGCCGCCTGACGGGCAGGCCAGCAACACACGGCGGGCACGTGCGGGGCGCGTTAAGAGTGCCCCCGTGCCCGCCGATACCCCGCTCCGTCTCCGCATCCTCGAAGCAGTGACTGATGCCCCGGCCGAAGGCTGGGACGCGCTCCTGGGCCCTGACGCCCCGCCCTTCGTCCGGCACGCCTGGCTGGCGGCCATGGAGGAGAGCGGGAGCGCCACCGAGGAGACGGGCTGGGCGCCGCATCACCTCACGCTGTGGCGTGGCCCCAAGCTGGTGGCCGCCGCGCCCGCGTACCTCAAGTTCCACAGCATGGGCGAGTACATCTACGACTTCGGCTGGGCGGATGCCGCCGCCCGCCTCGGAGTCGAGTACTACCCGAAGCTCGTCGTGGGCGGGCCGCTGTCCCCCGCCACCGTCCCCCGCTTCCTCATCGCCCCGGGCGAGGACGTCCCCGCACTGCGCCGGGCCCTCCTTGCCGCCGCCGCCGGGAGCGCCCAGGAGGCGGGCTGCTCCTCCGTTCACGTCCTGTATCCCACGGGGGACGAGGCGGACTTCCTGGAGGCCGAGGGGCTCGCCCGGCGCATCACCCTTCAGTTCCACTGGAAGAACCCGGGCTACGGCAGCTACGACGACTACCTGGCGCGCTTTGACTCCAAGCGCCGCAACCAGCTCAAGCGCGAGCGCGGGGCCGCTGCCACCCAGGGCATCTCCCTGCGCACGGTGCGCGGCGAAGAGCTCTCCCAAGCGCACGCCCGGCGTGCCTACGGCTTCTACACCTCCACCTGCGAGCGCCACGCCTGGGGGCAGATTCAGCTCACCCCCGACTTCTTCGCGCGGGTCTTCCGCACGATGCCGGGCTCGGTGGAGTTGGTGGAGGCGGTGCGCGGCCAGCAGGTCATCGCCGGCGCCTTCAACCTGGCCACCCCGGAGCGCCTCTATGGCCGCTACTGGGGCGCCTTCGAGGAGCACCCCTTCCTCCACTTCCACGTCTGCCTGTATCACTCCGTGGAGGACTGCATCCGGACCGGGCGCAAGGTGTTCGAGCCCGGCGCTGGGGGTGAACACAAGGTGTCTCGGGGCTTCGAGCCCACCGCCGTGCACAGCGCCCACCTCCTCTTCGACAAGACACTGGACGGCGCGGTACGGGGCTTCCTCCGCCGGGAGTACGCACGGCTGGCGCCCGCCGTGGAGGAGGCCGAGCGCATCTGCGGGCTGAAACCCTGGCCCCTGGCCGCCTCCCCGGGCACCCAAGGGGCCACCGGCACCTGAACGCCCCCCGGACTGTCAGCCTGAAGAGGCCTCTCCGCGACTTGAAGTTGTGAAACCGGGGTGAGCCTCTAGAGTGTCATCGCCATGAAAGCCCCGGAGACGGACGAAGACTTCATCCAGTGGTACGAGGACTGCTGGGCGGACCGCGACGAAGTCGAGTATCCGAAGATGTTCGGCGCCATTGACGAAGGCGTCTTCACGCTCGACCAGACAGATGCCATCCAAGCGTGGATGGAGAGTGAGCTGGCCCAAGTCCAGGAAGCGGACCCCAACTGGGGCCCCATGGGCGTGCGCGTCTCCCCGCCCAGCGAGAGCTACCCCTACTGGACCTATGTCACCAGCGGACTGTCCAACCCCTTCACCGTAGCGCCCGGCGAGGACATCCCCGACGGCGCGCCCAGCGGGCTGGGCTATGAGATGGTCATCCACTCGCCCGAAGAGGCGAAGTGGCCGGTGTTCCGGCTGCTGGACATGATGGCCTACAACCTCGTGTCCCTGCGCGCCTTCGCCATGGGCCACCGCTACCCGGTGGAAGGCTCCCTGGACGGTGGCGAGTCCAAGCTGAGCGGCTTCGTGTTCGTCCGGGACCCGTCCCGGCCCGACCACTTCGTGCTCCCCAGCGGCAAGGTGCAACTGCTCACCCTGGTGGGCGCCACCCGCAACGAGATGGCCTTCGCCCGCTCCAACGGCATGGACAAGCTGATGGCCAAGCTGGTGGCCGCGGGCTCCGGCTACATCACCCAGCCCGACCGGGAAGAAGTGAAGTTGTAATCACACCGCTTCCGAGTCGCGCGCCGGCCGCCCTTCTCAGGGACCGGCGCGCGGCGGGGCGTCCTCCACCAGCGCGTGCAGGACGCCCAGCTCGAACGGCTTTTCGATGCGCGGCACCGGCACCGACTGGAGGAAGGTCCGTGCTCGCTCGGAGAAGCCTCCGCCCGTCATGAAGACGAAGCGCGCGAGCAGCTCCGGCTGACGCGAGGACAGCGCGTCGTACACGTCCATCCCCGTCAGGTCCCCCATCATCAAGTCACAGAAGATGCGGTCGAAGTCCGCGTCGCGCGCCAGCGTGTCCAACGCCTCGCGCCCGCTGTGGACCACCACCACTTCGTGACGCACGCCGAGGATGCGGCCCAGCACCGAGGCGAGCAGCGGCTCGTCATCCACCACCAGCACCCGCTTCCGCCCGGGAAGGTCCTTGTCCTCCGCCACTCGCATGGCTGGCGCGTCCGCGTCGGTGGTGGGCAGCCGCACCTGGAAGACACTGCCCAGCCCCGGCGCGCTCGAGGCCGACAGCTCGCCCCCCATGCCTCGCACCAGGCCCAGGCTGGTGGACAGGCCGAGTCCAGCGCCCTCCCCCAAGGGACGGGTGGTGAAGAAGGGCTCGAAGGCGCGCTCCAGGACCTCGGGCGCCATGCCGTGGCCGTTGTCCGACACCTCCACCACCACCGTCGCGCCGTCCCTCCAGGTGGAGAGCGTCACCTGGTAGCGCGCCACGTCCCCTTCCGGGATGGCCTGCGCGGCGTTCACGAGCAGTTGGAGGAACACCTGCCCCAGCCGCGTCTCGTGCGCCATCACCGTGGGCACCGGGCCCAGGCGCTTCTCGACGCGGGCCCGGTGACGCAGGTGCGGCATCGCCATGGAGAGGCCGAACTCCAGCGCCGCGTGCACGTCCACGGGCGACAGTTGCGGCTCCTCCGCTCGAGCGAAGGTCTGCAAGTCGCGGACGGTGGTGCGGATGCGCTCGGCGCCTTCCTTCGCCTCGCGCAGGGCCTCCATCGCCTCGCCCAACGCGCGGGCCAATGCTTCACGCACCACGCCCTGCGCCGCGAGGGGCTCGAGCTGCTCCAGCGCGAACTGCAGGTTGCCCACGACGTAGGAGAGCGGGTTGTTGATTTCGTGCCCCACGCCCGCCGCGAGCTGCCCCGCCATGGCCAGCTTCTCCGACTGCACCAGTCGCTCACGCGCGGCCATGAGCTCGCGGGTGCGCTCGTGGACCAGGGCCTCGGCTTCCAGGCGGCCCGAGTGCTCGCGCGACAGGAGCACGTCCCGCTCCGCCTCCGCCTGCTTCCTGGCGGTGACGTCCCGCCCGAAGATGGACACGTTGCCGTTGGCGCCCCAAGCGTGCACCTCATGCCAGCGTCCAGGCGTGGCGCGCCATTCAAAGATGGTGTGGCCCGCGCCGCTCGCGACCCGGCGCAGCTCCCGCTCCATCCGCGTGCCCAGCAACTCCGGGCACGCCTGCCACAGAATCTGCCGGAAGAGCTGCTCCTGTGAACGCCCACTGAGGGCCGCGGCCTCGTGGTTCACGTAGGTGATTCGCCAGTCCGCATCCAGTGTGAAGAACGCGTCGGGCGTGGCCTCCAGCATGCTCCGCACCCAGTCCAGGGTTTCGCGGACGCCCTCCTCCAACCGCAGGGCGCTGGTGATGTCACGCAGGCGCAGCAGCACACCGTCCCGAAGCGGCACCGCCGTTCCCTGGAGCCACACGTCCCCTTCCTGGAAGCTGTCCGCGGCCGGCCGGCCCGCCTCCACCACGTCCCGGAGCAGGTCCACCCGGGAGGCCAGGCCCGAGCCCGGCATCAGCTCGCGCAGCCGCCGGCCTCTCAGCGACTCCGGGGCGGCGTGCCCCAGTGCGCGCGCACCCGCGGGATTCGCCCAGGCCCACTGGAAGTCGACGAGCGCTCCCGCCGCGTCCCGCACGGCGTGCAACACCATGCAGCCCTCAGGCTGATGCCGCTCCGCTTCCTCGAGCGCCACCAGCAGCACATCCATGTCGGGCGCCGGAGCCGCCTGGAATCGGTCGTTCAGAATGGCTCCATGTCGACACGAATACGTGGCCGTCACAAGTACACGCGGCAGACATGTATCAGTATCAGTTCCCATGTGTCTGTCGGCCAACCGCCGCTTGAGCTGGCTCGCGCGCGCAGGGGAGGCCCGGGCGGCTAGGCTCCTCGGCCGCCCATGACGCCCACCCTCATCACCGCCGTCCGCTTCGAGCCGCTGCACCTCCCGCTCACCGAGCCCTTCGCCATCGCCACCGGCGCGCAGTACGCCGCGGAGAACGTCCTGGTCCGGCTCACCCTGGCGGACGGCTCCGAGGGCCTGGGCGAGGCCGCCCCCTTCCCCGCCGTCAGTGGAGAAACACAGACCAGTACGCTGGCCGCCCTGGAACAGGTGCGCGCGGGGCTGATGGGACGCGACGCTCGCGCGTGGCGGCCCGCGTCCGAGGCGCTGGGGGATTCACTCGCGCTGGCGCCCTCCGCCCGGTGCGCCGTGGAGACGGCGCTGCTCGATGCGCTGGCTCGGCACTACCGCGTTCCGTTGTACGTGATGCTGGGCGGCGCGCAGTCCGCGCTGGACATCGACATGACAGTCACCGCGGGAGACGTGGCCCATGCGCGAACGTCCGCGCAGGCCATCCTGGCGCGGGGAATCACCACGCTGAAGGTGAAGGTCGGGGCGCTGCCGCCCGTCGAGGACGCGGCACGGCTGGTGGCCATTCATGAAGTGGCCCCTCAGGCCCGGCTCTTCGCGGATGCCAACGGCGGCTATGACGTGGCCGAGGCGCTCGCCTTCTTGAAGGAACTGGCGCGCGCGGACGTCCCCCTGGCCCTCTTCGAACAACCCGTGCCCGCGCATGATGTGGCCGGCATGGCGGAGCTCACGCGCCGCTCGCGCGTACCGGTGTGCGCGGATGAGTCGGCGCGCTCGGCGAAGGACGTGCTGCGACTCATCCGGGAAGGCGCCGCGCATGCCATCAACATCAAGACGATGAAGTGTGGCGTCGTCGAGGCACTGACGATGTGGAGCCTCGCTCGCGCAGCGGGCCTGGAGCTCATGGTGGGCGGCATGGTGGAGAGCGTGCTGGCCATGTCCGCCTCCGCGCACCTGGCCGCCGGCTTGGGGGGCTTCACCTACGCCGACCTGGATACGCCGCTGTTCATCGCGAGCCACCCCTTCCAAGGCGGCGCCCGGTACGCGGGCGCACGGCTGGAGTTGCCAACGGATGCACCCGGGCACGGCGTCACACTGGCCTGAGCCGCGCCCCGCCGCACGGCCTGCGAACAGGCAACCGCCTCACCTGAAACCGCTTTGCTGAAGCATTCCAGCGGCGCTGCGCTCGTGTCCGCTGTCTCGGCGGGGGCCCCTTGATGGCTTGTCGGAGCGGCATCAGGCTTTCCGACTGTGCCTGTCTCTCCTGATGACACCATCGCCTCCCTCCTGCACCCCGCACGTCGCGAGCCCGCGCGCCTGCGCCGCCTCACCGTGCTGGCCGCCTGTGCTGCGCCTCGGCCACTTCCCGTGAATACGCTTGCCGAGGCGCTGGGCACATCGCTCCATGAGGGCGCCCGGCTCGCTTGTGAGGCGGGGCTGTGCACGATGCTTCCGGGTCACCGGCTGGCGCCCGCCAGGGCCGCGACGCTCGACATGGCGGTGAACCTGCTGGAGGTGGCTGAGGTCCGCGAGACCTGCGCCCGTTTGGCTCCGCTGGCCGAGGCCTCCGACGAAGCCCTGCTGTTGGGGCTGGCGGCGGACCCGCTGGGTCAGGGACGTGAGCCACTGCAACAGGCGACGGGACGCGCCGCGGACATGGTGGAGGGCATCCTGTGGGCACTGGCGCCCACGCCCTCGCGCAGCAGGATGCCCGCGCCCTGGAACTTCGCCCATTGGGGTGAGCAGGCTCGGTGGGCCAGTGCCTTGCTCGCCACGGCCGCGCACGTCCTCGTGAGAGGGGGACAGGTGGCGTCCGGCCACGCGCTGGTGGCCTGGGCCTTGGGCACCGAAGGACTCGCGGGCCGCATCTCCGGGGCGCATGGCTTCCTGGCGCCCACGCATCTGCAGTTCCTTCTCGACGCCGGACAACGAGAGGCGGGCATTGCTTTCGCGCGCGAGGCGCATCCGGCGCTCGCGGGCCCGGAGAACACCTTCTCTCGGCTGATGATGACGGTGCTCGAGGGACGCGTGGCGATGGATGCCGGCGACGACACGCTGGCACGGCGCCTGTTCACCACCGTGGAGGGACAGGCTCGCGCCGCCGGACTGGACGACCTGGTGGGACTGGCCAAGGTCGCCTTCGCCACGCTGGCCCGGCGCGCGGAGCAGAACACCGCCGCCATCCAGTTGGGGCTCGCCGCCCTGTCCCTGCTGTGCGGCGAGGTCCCCTTCGAGGCCGTGGCCCTGCTGGGCCTGGGGCTCGCCTACTCCCGGGAGGGCCGCCACCTGGAGGCCCAGTCCGCGCTCACGCTCGCCCTGCCGGGCCTGGACATCCCCTTTCAGCAGCTCTCCGCCTACCCACAGGCCATCGCCACCGATTGCTTCCTGGGAGATACCGCCGAGGCGGAGCGCAAGCTGGCGGCGCTCGTGGCGCGCGCACCCGATTCGCCTCAGGCCCGGCTGTCCGTGGGTCTGAGCCGCGCCCATCTCCACTGCGCCCGCGGCGAATGGGAGGCCGCGCTCTCCACACTGGACGGACTGAGCGGCGACGAGGAGACGGCGCAGCCCCACCTCTATGCCATCCCCACCGGATGGCTGCGCGTGGAAGCCCTGCTCGCGCTGGAACGAGCGGAGGAGGCTTCTTCCGTTCTGGATGCCCTGGCCCAGCGGCTCTACCTGCGCAACAGCGCCACTCAGCCCGCCCGGCTCCATCTGCTCGATGCCCGCGTTGCCTTCGCCAATGGCGACATGGCTCGTGCACGCCGGGCCCTGCGCCGCGCGAGCGCACGTCCCGACCGACTGAGCGCCCAGGACTTCACGCTGCGGGTCCGCGTCCTCACGCTGCAACTGGCGGAGGCGGGCGGCACCGAGGCGCAGCGGTTGAGCGCTCGGCAAGCGGCGCTCGCGGAGTGGCGGCGGCTCATCGACGCGCTGCCATCCGAAGCCCAGCAGCGCTTCCGCCGCGCCTATGACAGACCTCGGCTGCGGACCCTGCTGGGTGAGTCCCCCTCGGAAGACGGCTTCGCGCCGCCGTACCTGCGCGGCAGCTCCGCGGTGTTCCGCTCGGCCGTGGCGCAGCTGCGCAAGGTGGCGTCTTCCGACGCCAGCGTGCTGCTGTTCGGTGAAACCGGCGTGGGCAAGGAGCTGGCCGCGCGCGCCATCCATGACCTGTCCCGGCGCGCCTCCGGTCCCTTTGTCGCCGTCAACTGCGCGGCCATCAACGATGAGTTGCTGCTGTCGGACCTGTTTGGCCACGAGCGCGGCGCGTTCACCGGGGCCATGGCCCGCCAGCGCGGGCGCTTCGAGCAGGCCCACGGCGGCACCCTGTTCCTGGACGAGGTGGCCGACATCAGCCCTCGGGGACAGGCCGCGTTGCTGCGGGCCTTGCAGGAGCGCTCGTTCCAACGCGTGGGCGGCGCGGAGACGGTCCAGGTGGACGTGCGCGTCGTCGCCGCTTCCAACCGGAACCTGGCGAAGGCGGTCCGCGCGGGCGACTTCCGGCAGGACCTCTTCTTCCGGCTCAATGGCATCCAGGTGGAGCTGCCGCCCCTTCGCGAGCGCGATGAGGACGTGCTCCTGCTGGCCACATACTTCCTGGAGCAGGCGGCCCAGGAGCGCGGGGGCGCGCCGAAGTCGTTCACTCCCGAAGCCACGCGGTTGATGCGCGCCCACCCGTGGCCCGGCAATGTTCGCGAGCTTCATAACCTGGTCCGTGCGGCGGACGTCTTGTCGGATGCGCCCGCCATTGGTGGCGCGGTGCTCGCGCCGCTCCTGCAGCGGGCACTGGAGTGCGCCGAGCCCCGGCCCACGCCCGCGGCGATGACGGACATCCCCATGCTCTTCCGGCAGCATGGAGGCTCCCTCCGCGACTTCCTCGCGGAGGTGCAGCGGCAGTGCATCGCCCAGAGCCTCGTGGAGAATGGCGGCAACGTCGTCGCCACCGCGTCGGCGCTGCGCATCTCCCGCTCCCGGCTGACCCAGGTCGTCCTGGGCAACGCCGAGCTGCGCCGGATGTCCGGGCGGGAGCTGGAGACGCCTCCCGCCCGGCCCACCCGTGCGCCGCGCGCCCGCGGGGCCTGAGGCCCCGGAGCGAAAGGAAAGAGCCGGGCCCTGCCCCCGTCGTGTCAGTGCGTCGGGTCGAGCGCGGGCTTCGCCAGCGACGAGATATCCGTGACGGGCTTGTCGAACACGTCACCCAGCACGCCGGGCAGGCCCGCCTCCATCGCCTGGAGCCCCACCGCGCCCGTCAGCCAGCGCGCGGCGAACTCCGGGTGGTCCAGGTACGACTCACGCACGACGAGCGCCGTGGAGACCTCCGCGAGCACATGGTCGTCCACGCGCAGGAACTCCGCCGGCGCGCGGTCCACCTGCCGCTCCCCCAGCACCACGTCCGCCGTCTTCTCATCCAGCACGTGGATGAAGGTGCGGTAGCGGCTGGGCTTCAACGCGATGCCCGGACCGATGATGGACTCCTTGGGCTCCAGCCGCTCCAGCGCGAGCGCAGGCCCAGGGCAGCCCTGCTCGAGGGTGGGCGCCTTGCTACCAAAGCGCGCCGCCTCCCAGTCGGGATGGCCGGACACGGACCGCAGGCTGGCGCCGAGCCGCTCGGTGATGCGGGCGGCGCCGCCACGCAGCGACGTGGACTCCTGCACGCACAGGCGCAGGGCGTCGCGGTTGCTCGTCAGCAGGGCGCTGTGCACGTTGAACTGGGAGGCGTCATCGTGCGCGTGGGGGTCCTCGGGATGGCCACAGCGCACCGCCGCCAGGACGACGCCGGACATCGCGACCACATGGGCCAACTCACGCAGAGGGAATCGCTTCATGGAAAAGTTCCTCATGTCGAAGGGATGACGGCGCTCAGTTGGCGCGGTTCGCGATGTTGCGCACGGACACGAAGTCGGACGGCGTGGGGTGCCATACCGGGTCGGTGC
This sequence comes from Myxococcus virescens, assembly GCF_900101905.1. Classification (NCBI taxonomy): domain Bacteria; kingdom Pseudomonadati; phylum Myxococcota; class Myxococcia; order Myxococcales; family Myxococcaceae; genus Myxococcus; species Myxococcus virescens. Next base: position 12,256 of record NZ_FNAJ01000032.1, read on the forward strand.
AGCCCAGGCTGGCGTACAGGTTGTTGTGCATCACGCTGTGCATGCAGTCCCCGTAGTAGCTGGGGTCCCGCAGGCCCACGAGGTGCCCCGTCTCGTGGTTGATGAACTTGCGCGCGCGCTCGCCCATGGCGGCCATCTGCTCCCGCTTCAGGTGCGCGTTCATGTACATGTAGTGCTGGTGCCGCCCGCTGGAGTCCGTCACCGGATTCACGGCCGTGACACAGGCGTACTGCTCGCCGCCGCACAGCGCGGCCCAGGATTCGCGGATGCGGAACTCCAGCTCGATGCGGTTGCGGTCCGCCGTCGCGTACTGGTTGCAGAACTTCTGCGTGCGCCACAGGTCCACGCGCCAGTCCGCCGCGCCGTCCCAGATGACGCTGAAGTCCAGCTTCGCCAACGTCTGCTCGATAAAGGGCGCAATCGTCGTGGCCGGGAGCGCGGTGGTCTCCGACATCACGCAGTACTCTTCATCCTGCGAACCCGGCCCGCTGCCTCCACCCGCCGGGCCGTCGTTGCCATGAATGGTGGCGATGTGAATCTGGTTCCAGCCCGTATGCGAATGTGACGCGTTGGCCGCGGGCACATAGCGGAAACCAACGAAGGCGGCGGTGGCCATCCAACCAGCCAGCATCCAACGCGGAAAGCGCTGGCGGGGGGCGAGCGACTGTTCATCCATGGGGCGTCTCCTGAGGGGTGCGCTGCGGGTGTCCCGGATGGGACGCGGCGGGACATTGCAGCGGCTGTGCCGCGTGCCTCCGCCCCGGAGCGCCACGCCACCGCGCGGCCGGAACCGGTCACCTGACGCATGGAGTGACCACAAAGTGGTCACCTGCCACGAGCGCCTCCCAGGGACGGGGCGGGGCACAGGCCATGCACGAGGGCCCGGCGCTGTTTCCCCCTCCTGGAGAACCCATGTCCGTCACGACGCGCCGTGCCCCTCGCGCCTTCCTGGCGTCTTCCGTCCTGCTGTTCAGCCTCGCATGTGGCGAAGGCCTTCCTCCCGAAGAGGCCGGCCTGACGCCGGGCGAGGTCGAGGAGACCGGCACCACCGAGTCCTCGCTGCTCTTCGGCATCCTCGCTGGCGCGCGCATCCGCGCCGTGGAGAACGTCTACCTGCGCACCGGCCCCTCCACGTCCAACGCCAGCATCCGGCTGGTCTCCATTGGCGAGCAGGCCACGGTGGTGAGCGAGACGCCCAGCAACGGCTTCTACCGCGTCAACGTCAATGGCCAGGTGGGCTGGTCCCATGGTGACTACTGGGACCAGGTGCCCAGCCTGTCTGTGAATGGCTACGCGCTCAGCAAGGACCAGGAGAAGTGGCTGCGCTGGGTGGCCGCGAAGACGGTGCCCCGGCTCTCAGGGACGCGGGCACAGCGGCTGGACCAGGCGGCGCTCGTGTCGTGGTGGGCGATGAAGGAAGGCATCTGGGATTTGGGCCCCAACCGCCCGAACCCCAGCTCCAACCCGCAGTCCTTCTCCATCTGCAACACGTCCACGGGAGACCGGGTCATCTGGCCGCTGGAGTCCTGCAACAACAACGGCGGCCCGTGGCAGGTGGGCCTGTCCGGCGTGCAGGTGCACTACCACTCGCAGGCGAGCGTCGAGAACACGGCGCGGCAGCTCTACGCGCGTGAGGGTTGGAGCATCGCCCAGATTCTGGACCACACCGCGCGCACCGCGGGCTTCGCGGCGGGGAGTGTGGAGCACTCCACCATCGTCAACACGACGAACCTGGCGCTGCGCAAGTCGTGGCTGCTGCGCAACCACGGCGTGGGCTTCGCCATCCAGTACCCGCAGGTCCATCAGCAGTGCGTCGTCCAGGGCCTGAGCTGGTGCTACGGCAGCGGCCACACGTGGAACCCGGCCTACAAGTTCGCGTCCAGCCGGGCCGCGATGACCACGTCCGTGGCGCACATCCGGCAGCACCTGAGCAACCTGGCCCCCTGACGTGACGCCCGCGAGCGGCCCGAGAGGCATGGCGGGCCGCTCCTCGTGGGGCATTCGCGCTAGGGTAGGCGCATGACCCTGGCTGTCTGCGTGCGGTGTGGCAACTCGAAGGTGGGCGCGTTCACCCCCTGCACGGGTTGCGGACTGGACCCCGCCGCCCACGGCACCGAACGGGCGCTCCAGGCGCGCAGCCTGCTGCTCACGGAGCGCTACCTGCCTGGGGGTGAGCTGGAGGAGATAGGCCGGAAGATTCGCAAGGGCGAGCCCGTGTCCTACGACGCAGGGCTGCTTGCGCAGATTACCGAAGACCTCCGGACACAGAAGCTGCCCATCGTCTCGAAGTCATCCCCTGGGTGCTCCGTCGCCTTGTGGGCCGTGGTGGGCGTGCTCCTCGTGCTCGCCGTGGGCTTCCTGCTCATGTCGCGGCTGCGAGGCCCCTGAGCGCACTGGGACAGCGTCGGCCGCGGGGGCCGGTTAGTGAAGCAGTCCCGTGCTGGCCGCATCCACCTCACCGCTCCGGTTGTTCCTCGTCTCGGAGGACCCGCTCGCCCGGGGTGCGCTCTCCCGGGCGCTGAGCGACCAGACGGGCGTGCACTTCGAGGTGGCGGCTGGGACGCAGGTGGACCTGGAGTCCCAACCCGGCGAGCCACCCGACGCGGTGCTGTGGGACACCGGCCTGCGCCCGTCCAACATGGAGGGTCCCGACCTGGGCGCCCCGGTGCTCGCGCTGGTGGTGGATGAAGCCGCGGGCGAGGCGGCCCTGGGCGCGGGCGCGCGGGGCCTGCTGTTCCGGGACGCGGAGCCCTCCGCCCTGGTCGCCGCGCTGCTCTCCGTGGCCCGGGGACTGGCCGTGTTCGACCCCGCGCTCGCGGAGCTGCGCGCCGCGCCGCGTGCCTCGCTATCGGCCCAGGCCACCGCGCCGGACGCGCTCACGCCGCGGGAGCGCGAGGTGCTCGGGTTGCTCGCGGAGGGGCTGTCCAACAAGGCCATCGCGGACCGGCTGGACATCAGCGAACACACCGCCAAGTTCCACGTGAATGCCGTGCTCGCCAAGCTGGGCGTCCAGCGGCGCACGGAGGCCGTGGTCCGCGCGGCGAAGCTGGGCCTGGTCACCCTGTAGGCATCGGACCGCCACGCGACGGTGCTACGTCGCGTTTCCCCTGGGTGATAGGCTCCGGCGCGCATGGCCAACCAGGACTGGGTGACGCGCCTGCTCACCGGGCGCGCGACGGCGGACAAGCAGCTCAATGTCCACCTCTCCGAGCGCGACGGCGGCAGCCTCCACGACAAGATGCGGCAGGCGTATTGGTGGATCACCAACAACGCCGTCATCTGTCCCTACTACGACTTGGAGTTCGGCTCGTCCGCGTCCCTCAAGACGCCCGCGGGTGACGAGCTCCACCTCCCCGAGGACACCAGCTACAGCTCGTTCGTCCTCATCCCCCTGCTCACCCTCTTCACCTGCCGGCGCGCGCTGCTGGTGGGAGGACCGGGACGCGGGAAGACGACGTCCGCCATCCTCATGGCCCTGCTGTCCGGCATGGGCCGCGACGAGGTCCACCGCGGCATCCAGCGCGGGCACCCGCAGCTCTCCATCGCGGACCTGCTGGGCGCGCCGCTGCCCTCCGACATGCTCAAGGCGGAGGACCTGTCCGCGGTGAAGGTGAGCTGGCGCAAGTGGATTGGCCAGCGCGTCAAAATCATCGACGAGTACAACCGCATCCCCACCAAGACGCAGTCCGCGCTCCTGTCCCTCATGGCGGAGGGCTACGCGGAGATGATGGACCAGTACGTCTACGCGGGCCGCTCGTCCTGGTTCCTCACCGCCAACGACGACCAGGGTGGCGGCACCTTCCAGGTCATCGAGGCGCTGAAGGACCGCATCGACGTGGTGGTGCGCGCGGTGCCCTTCAACTCGGGGTTCATGGACCAGCTCCTCCAGCGCCTGGAGGCCGACAAGTCCCCCGAGGAGCTGCTGCCCAAGGAAATCGTCTTCACGCCCGGCGAGCTGGAGCGCGCCTACGCCGCCATCCTGGAAGTGGAGGTGCCCAAGGACGTGCTGGAGCGCATCGCCTTCTTCCTGGGGCAGCTGGACTTCTGCCGCATGGCCTCGCCGCGCTTCGAGTTCAAGCACAAGGACACGCTCAAGCTGGCCGGGCAGACGGTGGCCGCGGTGTGCAACGAGCAGTGCCCGCTGGACAAGAAGGTCCACCTCTGCACGCAGACGGAGAACGGCGTCAGCGTGCGCGCGTACCAGACCATCCTCCACTTCGCGAAGGCCATGGCCTTCTTCCGCGGCCACAGCGCCGTGGAGCTGGAGGACTTCCGGCAGATTGCCCCCTGGGTGCTGCACGAGAAGCTGGTGCCCAACCCGCGCAGCGCCTTCTTCGAGGTGAAGGGCCACCGCATGCTCCTCCAGGACCGCGTGGCCTGGCTGCGGAACATGTTCGACATGGCCATGGGCCACTACGACACGCACGCGCCCATCCGGCGCAAGGTGACGACGCTGCGCCAGGAGCTGGACAAGGGCCTGTCCGGCGTGGACCTGCGCACCACCGAGAAGCGCATGAACCAGGTGACGGTGCTCATGAAGGAGCTGCTCACGCGGCACGAGCTGTCCGGCCCCGTCTACGAGGACGTCATCCACCTCAAGTCCCTGTACAGCCGCTACCGGAACTACGCGACGTGGCTGAAGGAGAACCCGGGCGGTCGCCCATGAGCACCTTCACCGACGAGCTGGAAGCCAATGCCCGCGCCCGGTTCGTGCGCTGGGACTCCGCCCTGTGGCGCGAGCTCACCGGCGGCGCAGCGCAGCGGCTGGGACAAGCCCTGTTCGAGGCGGGGACACCGGCGGCGCAGGGCGAGGAGCTCTTGCGCGCCTACCTCCAGTTGGGCGCGGAGGCCATTGGCCTGGGCTACCTGTACCCCACGAGCGCGGGCCGGCAGAACTTCTTCACCCTCGCCTGGTCGGACCTGATTCCCCGCCTGCTGGCCGCCGTGCCCCCGGCGGAGCGCTCGCAGGTGTTCGCTCAGTTGTGGAACCTGGGGGAGAACCTGGAGTCCGCGCCGCCGTGGGTGCAGCGCATCTTCTGGCGCGTGGGCCGGGAGCTGACGTCGCTCCAGGACATCGAGGCGCGGCTGCGTGAGACTTCCTCCGTGGCCCTGGAGCCGCCCGACACGCCACTGGCCGCGCGGGCCCAGGCGCACTGGGTGGACCTGTCGAAAGAGGACAGCCGCTTCCTCCCCGGCGCGATGCACTTCCTCTCCCCCACCGTGGTGTGCGTCCATGACCGGCACCGTCAAGCCGTGGCGGGCCGCGACGCGGCCACGCAGGGCATCTGGCTGGCGGAGACGCCCATCAGCCTGGGCGCCATGGGCTGCCGCGAGGTGCCGGAGCAGACCCACGCGGAGAGTCCCCACCTGGACGAGGCGCTGCGGGAGGACCCGCGCGCGGACGCGTGGTTCGCCACCCTGTCCAATGACTGGCGGGTGGCGGCCACGCTGCACACCTCCCAGCACGTGCTGGTGTTCGTCCCGGAATGAGTCCGTCGCGGCGGCACATCACCCCTGAGGAAGTGGCCACGGGCTGGCGCGACGCGCAGGCCCTGTGGGACGTGCGCGTGCAGCTCAGCCCACCCGAGCCGCACGTGGGCTTCCACCCCGACGCCAGCCACGCCCAGGAGCCGCTCGCGTACATCGATTTGGTGAAGCGCCAGGTCTTCGTCAACTTCAAGCTCCTGGAGGCCATGGAGGCCACGGGCAGCCTCACGGCGGTGCTGGCGCATGAAATCGGTCACCACGCGCGCTTCCCGCACACGCTGGGTTGGGACGCGGAGCTGCGCGTGCAGGAGCAGCGGCTGGTTCCCGGCCTGAAGCAATCCCTCACCAACCTCTTCTATGACTTGCAGGTGAACGAGGTGGTGGGCCGCACGCACGCGGAGGCGCTGTGCGCGGTGTACCGGGGCTTCCAGCGCGTGCAGGGCGGCGAGATGTCGCCGCTGTTCTTCTTCTACCTGGCCATCTACGAGGAGCTGTGGGGCCTGTCCCCTGGGAATCTGGTGCCCGCCGCGCAGCTCGAGCCGATGGAGCAGCGCTACCCCGGTGTTCGCGCCGAGGCGCGCATGTTCGCGCAGACCTTCTACGCGCTGCCCAGCGGCAAGCTCCAGTTCCTCTACTTCTGCGCCACCTTCATCCGCTACATCGAGAAGCCCGCGGACCTGGAGTTCAGCCTGCCGCTGGGCGGGGACGTCTCCGTGCCGGACGTGGACGACCTGGATGCCGCCATCCACGGCAGCAGTCGCTGGGACGACGCCCTGGACGAAGCCGAGGAGCGGGGCTGGCTGGCCCCCTTGAGCACCCGCTCGAAGGAGAAGGACGAGCTGGACTCCATCCACCGCGTCACCGAACACCTGCCCGGCAAGCAGGGCGGAAGGCTGCGGCAGGCCCTCGTCGCGAAGCACTATCGGCGGCTGGTGGACCGGCACCTCCTGAAGCTCCCCACGACACCCTCCCAGCCGGAGCCCTACCTGCGCACCACGCCCCAGGCGTGGGAGTACGGCGATGACCCGTCCAGCATCGACTGGACGTTGACGGTGCTGTCCCAGGGCCACCTGGCCGCGGTGTCACCGCTGCGCCGCGAGCTGGAGGCGGACCTGCCGCCCCCGTCCGAGCTGGGCGCGCCGTCCGTGGAAATCTACCTGGACACCAGCGGCTCCATGCCCAACCCGGAGCTGAGCCTCAACGCGATGACGCTCGCGGCCCAGGTGCTGTCCGCCTCCGCGCTGCGGAAGAAGGCCACGGTGCGCGGCATCGTGTACTCGCACGGCAACCCACAGGTGTCGCCGTGGATGTACGACGAGGAGAAGGCGCGCGACTTCCTGCTGAGCTACATCGGCGGAGGCACGCAGTTCCCCTTCGACGTGATGGACGCGCTGTCACGCGAGCGGCCCGATGCGCTGCGCATCATCATCTCCGACAGCGACTTCCTCGCGAACGTCACCGCGGAGAAGCCCCTGGCGCCGGTGCTGGAGTCCATCCGGCGCTCGCGCCTCGTGGTGGCCATCCTCGCTGTTCCCGACGAACGACGCGCCCGGCAGGCGCTGGCGCCGCTGCTGCGCGAGCGCCGTTTCCGGCTGGTGGTGGTGCACTGGCCCTCCGACTTCGCGAAGGCGGCCGCCGACCTCGCCCAGGCATTGCTGGAGAATTGAGTCCCATGGCTTTCGACATCCGCGAGATTCAGACGCAGCTCGAGGCAGCCCCCATCGTGTCGCCGTATTCGCATGACCTGGCGCTCGCCATCATCTGCGACACCTTCCGGCTCGCGAAGGTCCGCCCCCCGTCCCGCGCGGACTGGGGCGCCCTGGAGGACCAGGCCCGCTCCCCGCTGTGGCGGGAGCAGGTGGTGATGCTCGCGCACGTGCTGGTGTCCTCGGCGCTGCGGCAGGAGACGGTGCAGGCACTGACCAAGAATGACGACGCGACGACGCTCCTGCAGCGCTTCTTCCAGGACGTGGCCCCGCTGACGGCGGAGATGATTCGCTCCAACACCTTCCGCCGCGAGGAGTTCCTTCGCAAGTGGGTGCGCGTCGTGGGCGGCGAGTGCAAGGGCGAGTCCCCGAAGGGCTCCGTCGCGCGAATCGAACAACTGGACTACCGCAAGGCGGAAGCGGAGATGCGGCGCGCGGAGGAGGCCCGGAAGAAGGAGGCGGACAAACGCCAGCAGGCCCTCCGCGAGGCGGAGCAACGCGCCACGGAGGCGCGTGGATGGCGGGAGTGACGGGAGTCCTGTCCGCGGACCTGCGCGTCGCGCCTCGCGCGAACATCCGCCGGGACACCTCCTCGCAGCGCCCCCACATCCCCTGGGCCGAGTCCATCGCCCAGGGACTGGCCCGCTTCGCGTCCCTGGCTGACGAGGACGCGGCCCGCGCGGACCTGGACGCCCGGTTGTCCTTCCTGCGCGGTGCCCTGCGGGACTCGCCGTACCACGCCCGGAGGCTCCACGCGGCGGGTATCCACCCGGGTGACCTCCAGACGCTGGACGACCTGCGCCACCTGCCCTTCCTGGACCGTGAGGCCCTGGCCGCGAACTGGGACGCGGTGCCCACGCTGCCGGCCGACGCCGATGATTGCGTGGTGGTGAAGAGCTCCGGCTCCACCGGAGCGCCGGTGAACGTGGTGAGGGACCGGCGCGACTGCCTGCACATGTGGGCCGTGCTGCGGTTCCTCGTGGCGCGCGCGGGAGCGGCGCTGCCCTCGCATCCCCGGGTGGTGCTGCTGGACGCGCTGCCGGGCGGGCTGGAGTACTCGGTGCGCCTGCCCATCCTCCACGACGGCGCGCTGCACCGAATCTCCGTCCTTCGCGAGGACGCGCTTCAGCGCCTGCGCCGCGTACGGCCCGCCATACTCTTCTCCGACCCGGAAGGCCTGCGGTGGCTGGCGGCCCAGCGCGACGTGCCCTCGCCCCAGCTGGTGCTCACCTCCGCGCAGCACCTGCCCGCCGGCCTGCGCGCGGAGCTGGCGAACGCGGTGCCCGCGCCTGTCCTCAACTACTACGCGACGACGGAGACGGGACCACTGGCCTGGGAGTGCCTGCGGCCCGAGGCGCCTGGCCGGTTCCACGTCCTGGCTCCGGATGTCTGGTTGGAGCCCGGCCTGGACGAGGTGGTGGTGACGCGGCTGCGTCCCAGCGTGCTGCCGCTCTTGCGCTACCTCCCGGGCGACGCGGGCAGCGTGCGGCGTGACGCCTGCGCTTGTGGGTTTCATGGATGGACGCTGGAGCACTTCGGCGGACGCGGGGCCTGCCACTTCGCCACGCCTTCAGGCCGGGAGGTGGACGCCTGGGCGCTGGCCTGGGTGTTCAAGCACCATGCGCTGCGTGGCTTCCGACTGACACAAGTGGACGTCTCGCACTTCCAACTGGAGCTGGCGGGCGCGAGCCATGCGGACGTGGCGCCACTGCGCGAGCGGCTCACCGGCGCCTTGCGGAACCTGGGTTGGACGCAGCCGCGCCTGGACGTGTGCCACGTGGAGGTATCGGCGCTGGCCGTGGGCACCAAGCCACAGCCGTTCCGCCGGCTGCGCTGAGCAGCCTTGCATGCCAGCGCGGCGAGCAAGATGTCATGCAGTGGGTTCCGGTGCTTACCTGAGAAGTGCGCGGTTCCTCCCCGGCGGTATGCATGCAGCCGGCCGGGCGCCCGCCCCTGGCCATGCACGCTCGTCCGGAACGACATCACCCACTCTGGGCTTCACGCGCCGGACGTTATGGCGTCGCGCTCCTCGCCTTCGTCGCGGCGTGGCTCATCCAGACGTGCGTGGCGTCGTTCATCCCAGCCACCCCGTTCCTGTTCTTCTTCGGCGCGGTGATGGTGTCCGGCTGGTGGGGCGGATGGGGCCCCGCCCTGGCGACGACGCTCCTGTCCGTCGTGGTGGTGGACTTCTACTTCCTGGAGCCACTGCTCACCCTGATGCCGGGCACGGGAGGGGCTGTCTCGCTCGCGGTCTTCGTCGTGCTCGCGCTGCTGATGACGAAGCTGAACGTCATGCTGCGCAAGGCCAACGCGGAGCGGGCGCAGCTGCTGGAGCGGGAGCGGGCAGCCCGAAACGAGGCGGAGGCTGGGCAGGCCCAGCTCCACGCGCTCTTCCGGGACGCGCCCGCCGGCATCATCCTCATGCATGGCCCCCGGCACATCTATTCCTTCTCCAACACGATGAACAACACGCTGATGGGGACGGACACGCTGGTGGGCCAGGAGGCGAGCAAGGCACTGCCGTGGGCGGAGTCGCGAGGCTTCATCACCTTGCTGGACGAGGTCTACCGCACCGGCGTCCCTTTCACGGGCAACGCGGTGCCGTTCCCCCGCAAGCCCCCCAATGACGAGATACAGGAGACGTATCTCAACATCGTGTATCAGCCCACGCGGAACGAGCAGGGCGAGGTCGACGGCATCGCCGGCTTCGGGTTCGACGTGACGGACCTGGTCCGGGCCCGACAGCGCGCCGAGGCCCTGACGCACGAGCTCCAACTGGCCGAGGCACGTGACTGGCTCCTCGCGGAGTCGGGCGCGGTGCTGGCGTCGTCGCTCGACGACGAGACGACGCTGCGGAACATGGCGAAGCTGGTGGTGCCCACGTTCGCGGACTGGTGCCTCGTCGACGTGGCGGAGCCGGATGGGACGTTCCGGCGGCTGGAGGCGGCGCACTTCCGGCTCGAGGACGACGCGCTGGCCGAGGACATCCTCCGCTTCGGATTGCAGCCCAGCGGCAATCCGGGGCATCCCCCCACGGGCGCCTTGCTGAAGGCGGAGACGGTCCACGTCGAGCTTTTGACCCGGGAGCGCATTCACGAGCTCGCGCACGACGCGGAACACGCCCGGGTGCTGGAAGCGATAGGGCCCGTCTCCTACATCTCCGTGCCATTGATTGCGCGCGGACAGGTGTTGGGGGTGCTCAGCTTCATCCACGCCCACTCCGGCCGGCATTACTCGACGTCAGACCTGGCGTTCGCCAAGGAGCTGGCACACCGGGCCGCGCTCTCCCTGGAGAATGCCCGGCTCTATGCGGAGGCTCGGGAGGCCATCCGTCTGCGCGATGAGTTCATGTCCATTGCCAGCCACGAGCTGAAGACGCCGCTCACCCCGCTGAGCCTGAAGCTCCAGGCGCTCTCGCGCGAGCTGGCCCGCCACCCGGGCCCGGTTCCTCGCGACCTGGTGGAGAGCTACGTGGCGGTGGGCGCACGGCAGGTGCAGAAGCTGGCGGAGCTGGTGGGCGACCTGCTCGACGTGTCGCGCATCTCCGCGGGGCGGCTCTCGCTGGAGCTAGAGGAACTGGAGCTGGGGTCGCTCGTCCGGGACGTCGTCACCCGGTATGAACCCCAGGCCGCGCGCACCGGCTCCTCCTTGCAATTGGAGGCCGGAGACTTCGACATCCTGGGCCGGTGGGACCGGCTGCGGCTGGAGCAGGTCATCACCAACCTGGTGGACAACGCCGTGAAGTACGGCAACGGCAGGCCCATCCACGTGCGCCTGGAGCCACATGACGGCGGAGCGAAGCTGACGGTGCGGGATGAGGGCATCGGCATCGAGCCCCAGCATCTGCCCCGCCTCTTCGGCCGCTTCGAACGCGCCGTGTCCGAACGCAACTACGGTGGCCTGGGCCTGGGCCTGTACATCACCCGCACGCTGGTGGAGGCCATGGGCGGCCGGGTCCACGTGGAGAGCAGGCTGGGGCGAGGCTCCACCTTCACCGTGGAGCTGCCCAGCCACCTGGGCGCGGAGCAGGCCCGTCAGGCCCCCTGACGGTCGTTTCCAGACGCGAAGGTCATGCGCGGCCGGGAGTCTCCAGTTAGAGGGGCGTCACCACGAGGAAGGAGCGAGGGACATGGAGACTCGGAAGCTGGGAAGGCAGGGCCCCACCGTTTCGGCGCTGGGCCTGGGCTGCATGGGGATGTCCGACTTCTACGCGGGCAGGGATGACGCGGAGTCGGAGGCCACGCTGCTGCACGCGCTGGAGCGGGGCATCACCTTCTTCGACACCGCCGACATGTACGGGTCGGGCGCCAACGAGACGTTGGTGGGCCGGGTGCTCAAGCCGCACCGGGCGAACATCGTGCTGGCGACGAAGTTCGGCATCGTCCGCGACCCCACGGACCCGCAGAAGCGCGGCATCAACGGACGGCCGGAGTACGTGAGGCAAGCTTGCGAGGCCAGCCTGCGCCGGCTGGGCGTGGATGTCATCGACCTGTACTACCTGCACCGGTTGGACACGCAGACGCCCATCGAGGACACGGTGGGCGCCATGGCGGAGCTGGTGCGCGAGGGCAAGGTGCGCTTCCTCGGCCTGTCGGAGGTGGACGCGGACACGCTGCGCCGGGCCTCGAAGGTACATCCCATCACCGCGCTCCAGAGCGAGTACTCCCTGTGGAGCCGTGAGCCGGAAGACGGCGTGCTCCAGGCGTGCCGCGAGCTGGGCGTGGGCTTCGTTCCCTACAGCCCGCTGGGACGCGGCTTCCTCACGGGGCAAATCAAACGCTTCGAGGACCTGGCGCAGGACGACTACCGCCGCTTCTCGCCCCGCTTCCAGGGGGAGAACTTCACGCGCAACCTGGAGCTCGTCGGCCACATCGAGCGGCTGGCGAAGGAGAAGGGATGCACTCCGGCGCAGCTCGCGCTCGCGTGGGTACTGGCACAGGGGAAGGACCTGGTGCCCATCCCCGGCACCAAGCGCCGCAAGTACCTGGACGAGAACCTCGGCGCGCTGGAGGTGACGCTCACGGACCAGGACGTGGCCGCCATCAACGCCGTCGCGCCTCCGGGCGTCGCCGCGGGTGGGCGCTATCCGCCGTCCATGCAGTCCTCGCTGCCCAAGGCGTCCCAGCCGCGCGGCCAGTGAGCTGAAGCGAGGCTGAGGGGTGCCCCCTTCAGCTTCGAATACGAGGAAGCTGGGCGTGCGGCTGCCATGCGCCGTCGCCGCCCAGACAGTAACGGCAGGTGGCCAGCGGCGTCTCCCGTTCGAGGTAGCCGAGCATCTGGCCCAGCAGGTCCGGCGTATCGAGCGGCACGCCGTCGACCTCGCCCAGCGCGGGCATCTCCGGGTACGTGCCGCCGAGCACCGTCGCCACGTGCGGCGGACGCGTGCAGGCGTAGAAGCGGCCCGCGTGGACCAGGTGACAGCGGACCTTCAACCAGCAACGCGCGTGGATGCCTCGCACGGCGTCTTCGGAGTCGTGCGGCGCCTCCGGCGTGAGTTGCTGGAAGGCGTCGATTCGCTTCACCGTGAGGAAGACGCCGTGCTGGTCGCAGCGCTCGGTGATGCGGGCGATGGAGCGCTCCGGCAGCGGCGCGGAGGTGTAGACGGACAGGGTCATCCGGTCCAGGCGCTCGTAGACCGCATCGGGGGCGCTCTGCGCGAGGAAGCCGTTGGTGGTGACGGACACCTGCGGGGAGATGCCCGAGGCGCGCACGGCATCCAGCACCGCGGGCAGGTCGGGGTGGAGGAAGGGCTCGCCGCCGGTGAGCTTGAAGACGTTGGGCCGGAGGGCTCGGGCCAGCTGGCGCAAGTCATGGCCCAGGGCAGCCGGGTCCACGGACCAGGCAGGCAGGTGCGGCGACAGCGGGCAGCACTGCACGCAGCGCAGGTTGCAGTGCGTGGCGACATGCGTCTCCAGGGACCAGGTGAGGATGCGTCCGTCTTGGAGCTCGTAGCGCACGGCGGGACTATACGAGGTTGCCCGGGGCCCCTGCCGCTTGTCACAGTACCCGCGTGTCTCACGCTTCCGGCGGAATGCTCGCCACCCTGCCCCGCTACCAGTCATCGGCGCGCCTGGCGCCGTCTGTGTGGCGGCTGAATCCCTCGGGGCTGGCACCAGAGGCCGTCGCTGCATTCCTGCGGCATGCGCTGCCTCCCGACGGCAGCGTGTTCCAGGGCGTGCGCCAGGTTCCGGGCGGATTGCCTCGTGTGCGTCGGAGCGAGGGGACTCCGGAGACGCGTGAGGATGAAGACAGGCTGGCGGAACGGCTCGTGGCCGCGCTGGCGGACAGCGTGGGCAAACACCTGGCGGCGGGCGCGGTGGACGTCAGCCTGAGCGGCGGCGTGGACAGCGCCGCGTTGTGCGCCCTGGCCGCGCGGCAGGCGCCCGGGCGCGTGCGCGCCTGGACCATGGATGTCCACTTCGCGGATGCCACGGAGCGACGGAATGCCCGGACGGTGGCGAACACGGCCGGAGTCGAGTTGGTCGACGTGTCCGTTCCAGACGCGGTGCTACCAGAGCTGTTCGAGCCCGCCGTCCTGAGTCAGGAGACGGCCATCCTCAACGCCCGCGCCGTGGCCAGCCATGCCTTCTACGCGGAGGCCCGAAGGCAGGGCGCCTCCACGTTGCTGAGCGGCGCGGGCGCGGATGAGGTGCTCATGGGCAACCCGGCGGCGCTCGCGGGTGCGGCGGCCCGTGTGACGGAGGACCGGCGCCTCGTGCATGAGGTGCTGCACCCAGGGCCTGTGGACAACTTGGGGGTGGATCAGCGGGTACTTCGCCTTCCGTGGGACGCGGAGCTGGCTTCCGGTGTTGAGGATCACCCCGAAGAGGTCCGCTACGCGGCCTGGGTGCTGTGGGAGCTGGTGCTGCCTCCCGAGCTCCGGAGCGCGGGCGCACATGGCGTGAACGTGTGCACGCCCTACCTGGACGCGGACTTCGCGGACGTGGCGCTGGGACTCCCCTTGGGCGTGCTCGCGCGGCACGGGGCCGGCAAGTGGCTCTTCCGGCATGCGGTGCGCTCGCTGGTGCCGGATGAGGTCCGGTGGGCCCGGAAGACACCGCGCTATGCGCACACCGCGCTCTCCAGCCCCGTCCGCGCGCGTTGGCTGGAGCTGTACCGGGAATGGCTCACACCGGCCCGGCTGGCGCCGTTGGAGTGCGTCGACGCGGGCGCGACCCGGGCGCTGCTGGAGCGCTACGCACGTCTGGCCGCCGACGCTCCCGAGGCGAGTGCCATGGACCGGCTGTTGATGCGGTTGTGCTCCCTCGTCATGCTCCACGCCCACGCCAGCGCCCGTCCCCCATGTCCCGAATCCTGATTGCCACCTCCCCCGAGAAGGGCCACCTCAACCCCATGGCCGGTGTCGCGCAGTGGCTGCGCCGCATGGGCCACCACGTGGGCTGGCTGTGCATCCCCGAGCCCGCGCCGCAGCTCGAGCGGCTGGGCGTGGAGGTGCTGACGTTGCCCCACGCCGAGGCGCCCGTGCCCGCCATCGAGACGGGAGGCGAGGCGCTCGCGCGGTTGGTGCTCGATGAAGCGGCGCTGGGGCAATGGATTCGCGGCCTGTTGATTGACGCCGTCCCCTTGCTGCTGGCGCCGGTGCACGAGGCCGTCGAGCGCTTCCGTCCGGATGTCATGGCCTTGGACGGCATGCAGTACGCCGCCGTGCTGGCCGCCCATGCGTTGCGAATCCCCTGGGCGGGCGTGTCCTCCGCGCTGTCGCTGCTGGAGCCGCCCATCGATTACGGCCTGCGCCGCAACGTGCGCGCGCTGGCCGATGAGCGACAGGCCCTGTTCGCCCGCCACGGCTTCGATGCCCGCTTCCGCAACTGTGAGTGCCTGTCGCCAGACCTCAACGTCATCTTCGCCACCGAGGCCTTCCTGGGCTCCGACGCAGGCCTGCCTCCCGCCACACACCTGGTCGGGCCGTCACAGCCTCCGGAGGCGCGCGGTGACGAGGTGGACTTCCCGTGGGAGCAGCTGGGCTCCAAGCCCGTGGTGTACGTGTCTTTCGGCAGCCAGATTTCGTGGCAACCCGATTTGTTTCAGACGATGACCGAGGCCGCCGCGCCCCTGGGCGTCACCGTGGTGCTCAGCGCGGGTGAGCTGGCTGATACAGGCTTTATTCACAGCCTTCCCGGGGACGTGGTCGCCGTGCCATACACACCTCAGCGACAACTGTTATCACGAGTCTCCGTGCTCGTATCTCACGGCGGCGCCAACTCCGTCATGGAGGCGCTGACCGAAGGCGTTCCGATGCTGCTCCTGCCTGTCTGCAACGACCAGCCCATCCAGGCGCACTTCCTGGCGAAGTCGGGCGCGGGACTCGTGCGGGCGCCGCGCTCGCTCTCCGTGGGGGACTGCCGCGAAGCGCTGCGACAGCTGCTGGAGCCGGGCACGGTGCTGCGACAGCGGGTGGCCGGCATCGCCGCGTCCTACCAGGCGCGTGACGGCGCGAAGGACGCCGCTGAACGCATCCTCCGACTCGTGGCGTGAGTGATTGCATGCGTGATTGGGACGTGTGGCGGCTGGTGCTGCCGGGTGTGTCGCCGCTGGAGGTGTGGAACCTGCCCGTGATGGGGCGCGAGCTGTGGGAGTTGCTCGGGGCGCCTCGCGTGGATGCGGACCGTCGCGCGGGGGTTCCCGAGCCGGCGCTCGCGGGCCGACTGGGCCCGGCGCTCGCGGTGGCGCTGTCCACGCTGGTGAAACGGCACGCGGTGGATGCCGTGTGGCTCAGTGGCGGATTGGTGTGCCTGGAGGGCTTCGGTGCCATGCTCTCGAGTGTGTCCACCGCGCTTCCCTGCCCTGTGTACGTGGCGGAGCGCCCACTCTTCGCGCCAGCCCTGGCGGGACTGCGTCTGCTGGCGCCGCTCGCGCCCGCGCATCCGGTGGCGCTCGACGTGGGACAGACGGGCATCAAGTGTGTGAGTCACACAGCGGACTCGCGCATCTTCGAGCGCGACGCCGCGCGGTTGCCCCGGTACTTCATCGGCATGGCGCGGCCCCCAGACAGGCGCCATGTGAAGGCAGCGGTGGCGTTCATCGCCAGTGCCCTGCGCGTGTTCTCGGCACGGCTGCCCGATGCCCTGTGCCTCGCGCTGCCGTGTCCGCTGGACGCGTCGCTGGTCCCCGGGGGCTGCACCTACGGCTGGGAAGGCCACGAGTCGCTGGTGGCGGACATCCTCCAGGCGGCCATGGGGAACGAAGGCCGCGGGACGGCGCTGGTGCTCAATGACGCGGAGCTGGCCACGGAGGCCGCGCGGGGGGATTCGCGGCTGGCGAACCACTCGCGCGTGTTGTGTCTCACATTGGGCTTCGGGCCGGGTGGCGCGTTGCTGGAACGGCGGTAACCGGGCGCTCGCCCAGGCTCAGTGCAGGTCCAACTCCTTCTTGGGCGCGATGTCGGGGCGCTGCTTCGTCACCAACGCCTTCGCGGTGCTGAAGAGCACCTTGAGCTTTCCGCCTGCCGGGTGGACGTATTCGGCGTGCTCGGGCGTGAAGCGCAGCAGGGCGATGTCACCCTCATCCGGGCCCTGTGGAAACCAGGGCCTCCAGCCAGGCTCCCACAAGTCATGGATGGCCCTCCGGTCGCGGACGATTTCCACCACGCCCGACACGGAGAGATACGTGGCGCTGTCCTCCGACGCGTGGAAGGCGAGCGAGCAGTGTGGGTCCGACTCCAGGTCCTGCACCTTCTGCGTGTCCGTCCAGGTGGCGAACCAGAGCACGGTGCCGGACTTGTGCTTCTTCGCCACCGCCATGGGCCGCGTGTGGAAGTGTCCGTCCGCCCCCCGGGTGGTGAGGAGCGCGGTGTCATAGTGCTTCAGCAGTTCCTCGAACTCCCGGCGGTCTCCCTGGATGACACCCTGCGACTGTTTCATGATGCGCTCGCCTGACTGTTCCATGGGGCTGACCTTTCGTTCGCCATCGTGAAGTTCCTGGAGAACGTAGGGACGCGCGGGCCGCGGGGAAGCAGCAGGGCTGGAGTCGCGTGGACCGCTTCCTTGGTGGGCCGGTCGCCGTAGAGCAGACAGCCCCCCGCCTCCAGGCAGATGACGCGCGAATCAGGCCGTCCGCCCTGTCCCCTCCGGCGCGGCCTTGCACCTCGCTGTTCGGAAATGTCGGGACATTTGGCGGCGGTCTCAACCGGTGAACGCACCAGTCAGGATGCGCTGAAGGCGAGCGCATCCGGGAGAGGTGCCCGGTGGAGAGTCGAGGCAAGCTCGGCAGGATGAGTGGAGAGGACTGGCTGGAGGTGCAGCGTGCGGTGGCCGCCGGGCAGACGCAGGAGGCGGCAGCGCGGGCGGTCGGGGTGAATGAGCGCACGCTGCAGCGCCTGTTGAGGCGTGCGGGCGGCATCCGGCGGCCGCCGCGCGTGCGCTCTGCCTTGCGTTTGAGCGTGGCCGAGCGCGAGGAGGTGTCTCGTGGCGTGCAGGCGGAAGAGTCCAT
>NZ_FNAJ01000033.1 GCF_900101905.1 Myxococcus virescens
CGACTACGAATCGCCCGCCAACTACGAAAAGAAGTACCGGGCTGCCGCCTGATGGCGATAGCCCGGGACACTCTGCGGAACCGGGGCAGCTTCAGGGCTTGGCGCCTACGGGACTTTGCCTTCGGCGCCGGCGTCTTCGGCTTGCGAGTCTTGGTGGCCACGGCTGGGACCCGGGTAGAGGTGGTTTCGTGCTGGGGCGACCTGTCTGGGCTCGTCGCGGCGGCTCGCCGAGCATCGAGGAGGTCGGGACCGGCACTGAACGAGCCTAGCCACTGTCGAGCCCATCGGCACCTCCTGCTTGGACGGAGAAGCCACCAGCGCGGACGCAGCACGTGGGCGACCCTGAAGCGAGTTGGGAAAACGCTGCAGGAGCGTGGGGCAAGGCCCGTCCGTACATATGTACCTCGCAAGGCCCGCGGGGCCGAGGAGGTCCGCATGGACGAGAAGGTTCGTTACGACGGCGCGGCGGTGATGACGGGGCTCAAGCGGCCCACCCTCTATGCCATGGTCAGCCGGAAGCAGATTCCGCACATCCGGCTCGGCCCGCGGCTCGTCGTCTTCTCCAGGGACGAGTTGGAGAAGTGGATGGCCGCGCGGCGGGTGGACGTCGACTGACAGCGCTCCTTCCCGAGCCCCACGAGCAGCATCCCCACTGACATTGCAGATGTCGCTGCGGAGCCGATCCGCTCAGCGGCGAGGAAGTACCCCGGGACGCGGCAAGGCGCCTCGGGTCGATGCACAGGACGTCCCACTCCAAATCCAAAAGGAAGCAACCCCACCATGAACGATGAAACGCTCATCCCCACTCAATCCGCCGCCACCAGCGACAACCCCGACTTCAGCGATGACGCCGACATGGCCCCGTCGTCGTTCTGGGATGACGACAGCTCGGTGGTGGCGCCGCAGCGCGTCTCCCGCCTGTGGCTGCGCCCGGGTGAGCCCGCCATCCTGCGCTACGTGACGCGTGAGCTCGTCAAGGCCCACGTCCACTTCGGCATCCAGGGGGCGGACGGCAAGAAGCTGACGGTCCGGTGCAACAAGGGGCCGGGCCAGGACTGCGCGCTGTGCCTCGGCGGCTTCCGTCCCACGGAGGTCTACCTGCTGCTCGTCTTCAACGTCGGCGAGGGAGATCTCACCGCCCTCACGCTCTACAAGGACGGGGGCGCGGGCAGCCTGCGCACGCAGCTCACCCCGATCATCAAGCGCCCGGACTACCTCAATGTCATCATCCAGGTGACCAAGGTTGCCCAGCGCCACGAGGTGCGGCTCCTCGAGGTGGTGGACCCGAGCAAGCCGCGCTCGGACGGCGTGGACTACGGCGACGCGGTGCTGCGCGACATCTACGCCCGTGGGCTGCCCACCGCCGAGGACGTGCTCGCCACGCTCGAGGTCCGGGACAACCAGCTGCTGCTCGAGGACGTCGTGGGCCTCAAGCGCAAGGTGCAGCTGCTCAACCCGGGCGTCGAGCTCGCGATCCTGTAGCCAAGGCGTGATGCGCACCGCGAAGAACAACATCCGCTGGGTCCGCAGCGATGCGGGCTTGGCGGGCTTCCGGAAGGATGCGCTCGACGAGGGGCGCGCCCTGAAGGCGCTCTCCAACCATCAGTTCGTCCTGCTCAACGTGGACCCCGGGGTCGGAAAGAGCCACCTCATCGACCGGCTCGTGGCGCGCCTGCGTCGGGGTGACGAGTACGACCTCGTCGTCTATCTCACCCCTCAGAAGGGGACCCTGGCCGAGCGACCCTTCGTGCGCGAGTACCAGGCGCTGACGGAGGAGGAGCGCGCGGTCAGCGACATAGTGGTGCTTGAGGGCCGGCCCCGGGAGCGCTGTGGAAGCCGGGATGCAGAGTGGCGCAAGCTGGAGCAGGTGGGGTGCGCTTCGCTGGGGCGCACGTTGCTGTGCGCGGCGTGTCCGGAGCGCTCGCGTTGCTCGTGGGTGGAGCAGCTCTCCAAGAAGGCGCTGGAGGGCAAGCGCGTGGTGGCCGGCACCCAGGCCTACCTCATCCAGGCGCCCCGGTTCATCCGGATGCTCAAGCGCCTGACGGGGGCCCGGCGGGTGCTCGTCATCCTCGACGAGTCCACCTTCCTCGACAGCCCGCTGCGGGGCTACCTGAAGGACGCCGACCTCCAGCGCAACCTGCTCGCGGTGGCCGAGGTGCAGGCGGGCGCGGGCGGGAAACGGAAGGCGCTGGCGGCTTGGTCGGCGGCCCTCACGCAGATGCTCGAAGCGGGTGACGGCGCGGACAGCATGCAGCGGCTCCCCCGGTTGAACCGGAAGCTCGCCGCCGCCATTCAGGAGGCAGGCCTGCGACGGTGGCCGGGGGCCTTCAAGTACCTGGGCTTTGAGATCGAGGCGCTCAACCACGCCTCCTGGTGGCGCACCAATGACGGCGTTGGCTACATCCGCCGGCCGGAGCTGCGGGGCGCCGACGTCTTCACCACGGCGGCGGGGATCCCCTTGGAGCTCGCATGTCAGCGGCTCGGCGAGCCCAACCTCCAGGAACTCTGCCCGGCCGTGCGCTTCCTGCACGAGGGGACCCAGCTCTACAACCTCAAGAGCCATCTCGGGGCGGCCACCTACTATCCGAAGAACGCCAGCCAGATCCTCTTCGCCAGCGCCCAGCTCATCGGCAAGTTCGCGGGGGAGGGCAAGCGGGTGCTCGCGGTGGTGAAGAAGCGCTTCGCCAAGAAGACCGCCACCGTGCTGGAGGGCTACTTGCGGGAGGTGACGGGCGCTCCTTTCCGGGTGGTCGTCAACCCCGGGCAAGCGGACATCCAGGATGGTCACGTGGTGCCCCTCATCACCTACGGGGCGGTGGGCAGCAACGCGTTCGAGCACTTCGACGTCGCCCTCGCGCTCTCCTCCTACAACGCGCGACCGGACTTGGTGGAGGCGCGGCTCAACGACGTCCACCATCCCCAGGAAGAGGTGCGCCTGGGCGTCACGTCCCACGCGGGCCAGCGGGTGGTGCGGGCCAAGGGGTACTTCGCGCGCCAGCAGGGCTTCGACGTCCTGGCCCAGAAGTACCAGGTACACCTGGAGGCGGGCTGGGCGGCGCAGGCGTTGGGGCGGGTGCGCTTCGCCACCCGGCCGCGCACCGTCGTCTTCTTCCAACCCGGGGGCGTGCCGTACGAGGACGTGAAGGAGTTCGGCAGCCTCAAGGCGCTACGCGAGCACTTCGGTCTTCTCACCCGGAGGGAGTGGGAGGCGAGGCGGGTGGCCGCGAAGGCCACGGCGTTGGGTGAGGCGGGCAAGAGCCGCGCCGAGGTGGCGGCGGCGCTCGGGGTGAGCGAGCGCACGGTGTCCCGCCGGTGGGCGCGCCTCCGGCAGGGGTGACACGAGTCCTATCAATAGATCTCTAGAAAGGGTTCGTGTCACCCCCGGGGGGACCGGCCCATGGTGGAGAAGTCGCGGTCATGTTCGACAAGGAGTTGAAGGAGCGGCTGGAGAAGATGGGCAAGCCAGAGCCGGTGGAGGCCAGGGCGCGTCCCCGTCTGTCCATTCCGGCCCTCTCCGGCGCGGTCCAGTCGGTCGTATCCGAAGCGGACGCGGAGACGATGGCCGCGCGGTTGATGCGGCTCCCGGTCTCGTTCCTGGCGCTCGAGGTCCTTCCTCGTGAAGCCGGACACTTCGGTGGGCCGGCGGCCGGCTCCTCGGTCCCGCCGTCCCTGGCGATGGGGCTGGTGGCGGTCGTGCCCGACGCGGCGACAGGTCGGCTCCTCGCCGTTCGGTATGCCCTGGACGTGCGCGCCCATGGCGTTGCGGCGAACCTCAAGAGGGTGCTCGGAATGCCGGTGCGCCTAGTGGTGCACTGTCTCGCGACGGCCTTTCTGGCGCTCCGCTCGCTGGACATTGCATGGCCCCGGGCGGCCTTCTCGACGCAGCTCGCGGCCCGGCTCCTCACGCTGGGGCGGCACCACGTGCGTTACGAGGCCGATTCGGGAGCCGCGGACGACGAGGAGGCGGACGCTCGTGCGAAGGACAAGCGAGCTGGCGCCGTCGACCTGCTCCATCTGGCGTGTCCGCACGGTGTGGCCGTCCCGCCGGCGGTGAATCTGGACGGGGTCCGCGAGCGCCTCCTTGGCGCAGGTCCTGGTGCGCCCCTGTCCGCTCAAGACGTGCAGGCCCTCACGGCGTCTGCCTGCGCCGTTGCGGGCCTCCACCTGCCGCTCCGAACGGCTCTCGCCGCGGCGGGGCTGGATTGGCACTACGACAACGTGGAGTTGCCGGGGGCGGTAGCCCTCGCCGAGGTGCAGCGCCAGGGCGTCACCGTCAGCTCTGAGCGCATTCAACTCGCTCAGAAGGCGGCCGAGAGGGCGGTCAGCGAGTACGCGGCTCAATTGACCAGCTACGGCGTCACCCGGCCGCGCAGCATGGAGGACCGTCGCCACGCCCTCCACCGCCTGGATCTGCTCCATCACTTCAAGCGCGAGGGCACGGCGAGCGGCTACTCCTTCGACGAGGACGCCCTGGAGCTCTGCCGCGATGTTCACCCGGTGGTGGACCTCCTCTACCGCTTCGACCGATTCAGCCATATCGTGGACGAACGGCTGTTCGCTGGCGATTTCACCGCGAGCGACGGACGCATCCATCCCCGGGTGCACGTGCTCGGGGCCGAATCAGGCCGGCCGACCTTCAAGGACGGCAACCTCGTCGGCGTGGGACGCATCTTCCGGCCCGTCGTCCGGCCGGACGGGGACGGCTTCGGCCTCGTGGAGCTCGACTACAAGGCTCAGGAGGTCTTCATCGCCGCCGCGCACTTCGGGGACGACGTCCTGCTGGCGGACTGCAACAGCGGGGACCCCTACGTCCGCATGGTCCGGGAGTTGTGCTCCACGGAGTTCGCGCCCGAGGAGGCCAAGCAGGATGACGAGTCGCTCGCGCGCGCGCATCCGGACCTGCGTACCCGAATGAAGCTCCTGGTCCTGGCGATGATGTACGGCATGACGGACGCGTCCATTGCCGCCCAGGCCGGGACGGACCTCACCGGGGCGCAACGGCTCCGGGAGCGGTTCTTCCAGCGCTACAGCGCGCTCAAGACGGGCATGGACCGCGCCGTCGAGCAGCTCGCAGTGCGCGGCTACGCCGAGGGCATCACCGGCCTCAAGCGTTTCCGGGGCAAGACTGGCCCGATCTCCGGCTGGGAGCGGCGATGGGCCATCAACACCGTCATCCAGGGCGGCGGGGCGTGCATCCTCAAGCGGCTCCTGCCGCGCTTGGCGGCGTACCTCGGGCGGCTCGGTGGCCGCGTGGTGCTGCCCATCTTCGATGCCGTGCTCATCCAGATCCCGCTGGTCGACGGCAAGGTGCCCTCCGGCATCGTGGACGGAGCGCGTGGGCTCATGGTGGAGGCCATGCGCGAGCTGTACCCGGCCACCCGACCGCGCGTGGACGTGAACGACGCCGACCCGAGCTGCTGGAACAAGGACGGGCACAGCAACTCCATCGAGCGCTTCCTGGCAGACCCGATGTTCAAGCTGTGAGCGAGGCTCGCACCATGCGCAACTTCATTGAAACCATCCCAGCGACTGGCGACGGCTACTGCCGCGTCTGCGACCACCCGTACTCGAAGCTCTTGCCCGACGAGGAGAAGGCTCATCGCGTCTACCACCGCCGCTATCTCCGAGCCGTTGATGGCGTCGGGGCGCCGGTCCCACGTTACGTGCGCCAGGAGATGACTCACGAGGGCCTCCGGAAGATGCGGCATGGGGAAACGCTCGAAGAGCGCGTGGAAGGGGCCGAGCTGTGGCTGCGGGCGCGCCACCACGACCACCTGGAGCAGGTGCTCCGCGACGGCAGCGAGCGCCTGGACGTCAGAGCCTTCTTCACGCGCATGGAGGAGGACGGTCTCGAGGGGCGCTTCGCCGACGACGTCGCTCGAGAGCTGCGGCGCCGGTACTCGGATAACTGGACCGGGTACTAGCCGAGGCCGCCCCTGGAAGGCCCGGGCGCGCTGTGAAGCCCTGCGTCGGCGACCGCGTCGCCCGGTGCTTCTCGCTGTCCCCTCTGCTATCCCCACCTTGGCCATCACGAACCCGCGGCTGAGAGCGGCACATCTGTCACATGTTCAAAAAAGTCTGAGGATTCAGTGGCTTACGCCCGTCTGTCGTGCTCGGTGGCGAGTACTTGAAAGTCCTCATCCCCCGAGGTTTCGCGGTGATTTGTAGGGAATAGCCATGGCGGCCCTGATTGGGGCACGCGTCCTCGCCGCACACCACGTCCCCCTCGTGCGCGCGAGAGCCCTTCCGGCTGGCGTAGACGGCGGAGCGGCGGTTTCCGGAGGCATGAGCACCGCCACACGCTTTCACGCACGTTGTCTGTCCTAATATTCTGGGATGAAACCGAAGACCGTGGAGTCCATCCCAGCCATCTCCAACGTCCACGAGCTGCCGGTCGTCCGTCCATCCGCGCGCGCTGCGGAAACGACGCCTCGGCTGGCGCTCTCGCCTGTCGAGACTGCGTCCGTGACGCAGCTCCTGGCCGGTGGCGAGGAGGCCATGCTCGACCACGTCCGTGCTCGGGCAGGAGCCTTCGCCTCGGCAGACGGCGACGGGGTGCGCTTGCGCTCCTTGGCCCGGTCTGCGGCCCTTGCGGAGGCCCAGATGGGGCAGATGTCGGCACTGCTTTCCGCGGCCCTAGCTCAGCGGGATGAGCTCGGCGCCAAGCTGCTGGACAAACTCCTCACGAGCGCCACCAAGCGCTTCACGATGCTGATGGATGAGCTACGTGCGGAACGCCAAGGCGGCCGGCGCAGCGTGCTAGTGGTGGGCGCCGCGCAGCACGTCCACGTGGGGGCAGGGGAGTGATGGCCATGGACGGGGCCGGCTCTACCCCTCGTCCGCGCCGGCCCCGTCGGCAGGTGTGGTACCGCAGCGGCCTGGTTCGTGTTTCCATTGCCGGCCTTCGCGGCCGCTTCACGCCCCAGCGCTACCGGAGGCTTTCGACGGTGCAGCTTGAGCACGCCGGACACCTCGTCGAGCTCCGCATCATTCAGCAACCCTGTCCTGGCGCGTACGGTGGCATCCGTCGATGGCTCCTCTGCCCGCGGTGCGGTGGCCGGGCGCAGACGGTCGGGTGCCACCCGGAACTCGGCTGGGCGTGTCCGGCTCTGAGGTGTGTGGGTGGCTGGAAGGGGAGGACGCGGCGGAAACTAGCCGGCCCGGAGGACGGTGAGCTGGTGGGCGATTCTGCTATCCGCTGAGGTGGACGACTCCTGCGCAGGCGCGGGCGCAACCGGCGCCGCGTAGGCGTCCTTCGATGCCGCCTATGCCCATGGATCGGGAAGGAACCTCAGAGGACGTGCAGTTTACGCGGTAAAGAATGCACCCCGGCGGGGCGACTTCATCGACGTGACGAGGTGGGACAGGCGCGTTGCCGGGCGAGCGACTTCGCCTTTCTGTGGTGCGGGCGCTGCCATGGAAGGGTGCGCGAACACGACATCCTTGCCGCGGTGCTACTCGAGCACGTCTCCCGGCGGCTCGACTTCCGGGACTTCGTCACGCGGATGGACGTGAGCGGCACGCTGGACGACAAGTATGAGAAGGACGTGGCCGTCGAGCTGCGGTATCGCTACTCCGACCGCCCGCGAAGGTGACCAAGCGAGCGCATAGACCCTGCTGGAGAGGACGGACTGCGGCTTACGTAGGGGGAGATAGGGCCAGCGTCGTGGCGAGGTCTTCCTCAAGACTCCTCTATTCCCGCTTTGGGCTCACCTGCCGACCGACGCACGTAGCTCGAATGCTCGCCCTCGCGCACCACCTGCAGGACGCCATCGACCGAGGACTCGTTGCCGACCGGGCCGACGTGGCGCGGAAGCTGGGGCTCACGCGGGCGCGGGTGACCCAGCTCCTCGACCTCTTGCTCCTGGCGCCCGAGCTTCAAGACGCCGTGCTGGCGCTCGAAGCCGTCGACGGCGCCGAGCCGATGGCCGAGCGCACCCTCCGGGAGGTGGCCCATACGGGCACGTGGGCCGAGTGGCGGGCGGCGTGGGCGGGGCTCGCGACCCGCGATACGAAGAGGGCATGACGACGGCGCCAGCGCTCTTCACCATCGGCTAAGAGGGCCGCACGCAGGACGAGTACCTCGGGCTCCTGCGCGAGGCGGGCGTGACGCTGCTCGCCGACGTTCGCCGCAACCCGATCAGCCGCCAGAAGGGCTTCTCGAAGAACCCACTGGTGTAGGGCTGCGCGGCCGTCAGCATCCGCTACGAGCACCTGTTCGAACTCAGCATCGCCTCGGAGAAGCGCAAAGGCCTCAAGACACAGGCCGACGTCGACGCGCTCTTCGCGGAATACGAGCGCGACTGGCTCCCGCAGCAGGGGCCCGCGCTGGCGAAGCTCTGGGCGTGGCTCGACGCGGGCGAGCGGGTGGCGCTGACGCGCTTTGAGCGCGCGCCGGGCAACTGCCACCAGGACTGCGTGGCCGTGGCGCTCGCTATGGACGCGATGCACCTCTGACACTACCATTGACTGTCCCGCACCGCGACGATCGCCGGGCTTTGCAGGGGCATGTCCACCATCAATGCCCCGCCGCCCTGGTCCTACCGTTCCCCGAGATCGCCACCCCGCGAGGCGCGGCGGCCGACGAGATGCCGCCGTTCTGCCCTGATCCCACGAGGCCCGACGAGATCGGGCGAGATCCCACGGAGTCCGTTGATTTCGAGGGTCTACGCTCGGTATCCTCCGGCCGCTTCGAGGCCGGCGCGTCGGCTGAGGGGCCCCGAGAGGGAGACCCAAGATGGACGATCGATGGCTCTCAGTCGGCGAGATCGCCGAGTACCTCGGGATCAGCAAGGACAGCGTGTACGCATGGATCGAGAAGAAAGGACTGCCAGGACATCGCATCGGACGCCTCTGGAAGTTCAAGCGGTCCGAGGTCGACGAGTGGGTCCACAAAGGAAAGGCCGCTGACGCGCAGCGAGACGACGAGTGAGGTAACCGGGATGGCGAAGAAGGCTTCCACCACGACGACGAAAGGACGGACCACGCGGCCCGAAGATGATGTCGTGTGCGTGGACCTTTTCTGCGGAGCGGGGGGCCTCACGCATGGTCTTCGGCAAGCGGGAGTGAACGTCGTCGCAGGCGTCGACTTCGACGAGTCGTGCAAGTACCCCTACGAGGAAAACCACAAGGGCATCACGTTCCACGCTGGCGACGTCGCCGAGCTCGATGCCTCGACGGTCAGTAAGTGGTTCGGCGATGCGACGGTTCGCGTCCTCGCTGGCTGCGCGCCCTGCCAGCCGTTCTCGAATTACGCCCTCCGCTACCAGAAAGAGGAGAAGGTCGAGGACGACAAGCGGTGGAGCCTCCTCAACCATTTCGGTGAACTCGTCGAGAAGCTGATGCCCGAAATCGTCACGATGGAGAACGTTCCCACCGTGACGAAGCACGAGGTGTTCAAGAACTTCGAGCGCAAGCTCAAGTCGCTCGGGTACATGGTGTGGTTCGACGACAACGTCGACTGCGCGAAGTACGGTCTTCCTCAGCGCCGACATCGCACCGTGCTGCTCGCGTCCCTCTACGGCGAGATCAAGCTGCGCGATCCGGTGGCGACCGAGGCGAGGACTGTTCGGGACGTCCTCAAGAACAAGGACCTCGAGCCGATCCGGCACGGTGGCGCGAGCAAGAAGGACCGGCTGCACACCGCTTCGCATCTCTCCGACCTGAACTACAAGCGCATCACGGTCTCGAGGCCGGGAGGCACGTGGCGCGACTGGCCCGAAGAGCTGATCGCCGACTGCCACAAGAAGAAGACCGGCAAGACGTACCCGGGCGTGTACGGCCGCATGACGTGGGATGAGCCTGCGCCGACGCTGACGACCCAGTTCTATGGCTTCGGCAACGGGCGCTTCGGCCATCCCACCCAGCGGCGCGGTCTCTCGCTGCGCGAAGGCGCCATCCTTCAGGGCTTTCCGAAGGACTACAAATTCATCCCCGACGACCAGCCCATCCAGTTCAAGGCGCTGGGCCGCATGATCGGCAACGCGGTGCCCGTCGATCTCGGGCGCGTCATCGGCGAGAGCATCATTGAGCACGTCAAGCAGCACGGCGAGAGCATCGTCGCGCGCGCCAACCAGCAGCACGTCGACCGGCCCCCGTCGGCGAAACAACGAAGGGGGCAGAATGGCCGCGAGCAGCAGGGCAGTTCCTTCGTCCGCTGAAGCGCGGCGCCGCATGCAGAGCGTTCGGCAGAAGAACACGTCTGCCGAGTTCGCCCTGCGCCGCGAGCTGCACGCGCGCGGCCTCCGTTACCGCATCCACGTACCCGTCCTGACCAAGCCCCGCCGGGTCGCCGACCTCGCGTTCAGCGGCCTCCGCGTGGCCGTCTTCGTCGACGGTTGCTTCTGGCACGGCTGCCCGCAACACGCGACGTGGCCCAAGCAGAACGCCGAGTTCTGGCGCGCGAAGATCCTCGCGAACCAGCAGCGTGACCGCGACACCGACGAGCGTCTGCGTGCGGAGGGCTGGAAGGTCGTGCGCGTGTGGGCACACGAGCCGGCCGAACGCGCAGCAACAAAGGTCGCGACGGTCGTCGAGAAGCGCCGGGAGAAGCTTCGAGCATGACCACGTCCGTCGCGACCGAGACCTCCGTGCTCTCTTCGACCGAGCCCGAACCCGGCCAGCTCGTCGAGGTGCGCCGTCGCCAGTGGATCGTCTCCGACGTCGACGCGTCGGCGGTGTCGCCCGAGCTGCCGAAGCGCAACCTCGTGAAGCTTGCGTCGATCGACGAGGACGCGCTCGGTGAGGAGATCGAGGTCCTGTGGGAGCTCGAGCCCGGTGCGCACGTCATTGAGCGCGCGGGCCTGCCTACGCTCTCGGCTCGCGACGACCCGTCCAAGCTAGAAGCCTTCCTCGACGCTGTTCGCTGGGGCGCGGCGACCAACGCCGATCGCGGCTACCTCCAAGCACCCTTCCGCAGCGGCGTGAGCATAGAGGACTACCAGCTCGACCCGCTCGTGCGCGCGATCGACATGGCGCGCACGAACCTGCTGATCGCCGACGACGTCGGCCTCGGCAAGACTATCGAGGCCGGGCTCGTCATCCAGGAGATGCTCCTGCGCCACCGCGCGCGGACCATCCTCGTGCTCTGCCCGTCGTCGCTGCAGGAGAAGTGGCGCAGCGAGATGGCCGAAAAGTTCGGCCTTGAGTTCCGCATCGTCGACACCGACTCGGTGAAGCGCTCGCGCCGCGAACGCGGGTTGCACGCCAACCCGTGGACCTCGTTCCCGAGGCTCATCGCCTCCATCGACTGGGCAAAGCAGGGCGAAGGCATCCGTCTCCTGCGCGACGTGCTCCCGCCGCAGCCGACGTTCCCGCGTCGCTTCGACATGCTCGTCGTCGACGAGGCCCACAACGTTGCGCCCACCGTCGGCAAGTACGCCGTCGAGAGTCTGCGCACGCGCCTCGTCCGGCTGCTCGCGCCTCACTTCCAGCACAAGCTCTTCCTCACGGCGACGCCGCACGACGGCTACACCGAGTCGTTCACCGCGCTCCTCGAGCTGCTCGACGACCAGCGCTTCTCGCGCAACATCCTGCCGCCCGAAGATCAGCTCGCGCGCGTGATGGTGCGCCGCCTGAAGAGCGACCTCGTCGACGCCAAGGGCAAGAAGCTCTACCCCGTACGGCGGCTCGAAGCGTTGACCGTCGAGTACACTGCCGAGGAGCGCGAGGCGCGAGAGCTCCTCGAACAGTACATCACCAGCCGCGAGAAGCAGGACGAGCGTGAGGGGGGGGCGTCGCACTTCGTCCACCAGCTCCTGCGCAAGCGGCTCGCGTCGTCGCCTGCCGCGTTCGCGTCGACGCTCGCCCGCCACACCGCGACCATCAAGGGCAAGGGCGAGGCGCGTCGCACCTCGGGGCTCGACGAGCGCATCCTCCGGCGCGCGATCGCCAAGACCGAAGAGGACTACGCCGACGACGACACGCGCGAGTCCGCCGAGGCCGAGGCCATCGAAGAGGCGAGCCGTCGCCTGCGCCCGCTGTCAGCCGACGAGGAGAAGCTCCTCGGCCGTCTGCGCTCGTGGGCAGAGCAGGCCAGCCACCGGCCCGACTCGAAGGCCGAAGCGCTCATCCGCTGGCTCGACGTGAACCTGCGTCCGAAGGGGCAATGGTCGAACGCGCGCGTCATCCTCTTCACCGAGTACCGCGCGACGCAGAAGTCGCTGCACGAGATCCTCGCCAGCCACGACTTCGGCGGCGACCGCCTCGCGCTGCTCTTCGGCGGCATGGACCCGAAGGAGCGAGAGAGTATCAAGGCGGCGTTCCAGGCCGACCCGCGCGAGTCGCCCGTGCGCATCCTGCTCGCGACCGACGCGGCCTCGGAAGGCATCGACCTGCAGAACCACTGCAACCTGCTGGTCCACGTCGAGATCCCCTACAACCCGAACGTGATGGAGCAGCGAAACGGCCGTGTCGACCGTCACGGGCAGAAGCAGAGCGAGGTCGTCATCTGGCACCCCGTCGACGCGAGCGGCGGGCACGGCGACGACATCCTGCGCGCACTCCGCAAGCTCGACGCCATGCGCGCCGACATGGGCAGCGTGAACCCGGTCATCGCCCCGCAGTTGCCGGCGCTGCTTGAGGGCCGCCGCCGCGAGCTCGACACCGGCCTCGCCGAGAAACGCATTGAGCGTGCCCGCCGCTACGTGAAGGCTGAGCGCGAGCTACGCGAGCGCATCGCCAAACTGCACGAGCGGCTCACCACGACGCGCAGCGAACAGCACCTCACGCCCGACCGCATTGAGCGCGTGGTGCGCGTCGCCCTCGCGCTCACCGACAAGCCGGACCTCACGCCCGCGAAACTCGCCGACCTCCCGGGCGCGCACGTGTTCCAGATGCCCGCCCTCGCGGGCTCATGGTCGCGGTGCCTCGACGGGCTTGAGCACCCGTACACCAAGCGCATCCGCCCCATCACCTTCGACCACGAGGTCGCTAAGGGGCGCGACGATGTCGTGCTCGTCCACCTGAACCACCCGCTCGTGCAGATGAGCCTTCGCCTCTTGCGCGCTGAGGTGTGGGCCCGCGACGACGTGAAGAAGCTCAATCGCGTCACGGTGCGCACGCTGCCCGACGCGAAGCTTGATGGCCCCGCCGTGGCCGTCGTGTCTCGCCTCGTCATCACCGGCGGCAACCACCATCGCCTCCACGAGGAGCTGACCGAGGCGGGCGGCTACCTGCGCGACGCGGGCTTCAAGCGCGAGGACGGCATCACCAAGCTGCGTGACTGGCTCGACTCGTCGATGCCGGGGACCATCGACGACTCGCTCTTCGACGCCCTGCGCACCCGCTTCCAGAAGCACACCGAGGCCGTCCTGAGCGCCGTCAGCACGCGTTCGAAGGACCGCCTCAAAGTGCTCGGCGGGACGCTCGAGACGCGCAAGCGCCGCGAGATCGAGGACATGACCCAGCTCCTCGACGACCTCGCGAAAAACCTTGAGGCCGAGCTGAACAAGGAGGAGCCGAAGCAGCTCTCGCTCTTCTCCGAGGACGAGCGCACGCAGCTCCGGCGCGATCGGCTCGCCCTCGAGGCGCGCCTACGCCGCATTCCCGAGGAGCGCGAACGCGAGCGCCTCGCCATCGAAGAGCGCCACACAGGGCTCGTCGACCACACGTTCCCCGTCTCGGTGATCCTCCTGGTGCCCGAGTCGCTGGCCACACGGAGGAAGTCGTGAGCGCCAAGCACGAGTGGTTGAACCTGCTCGAGGTCTCGGGTCCGTTCCTCGCGGTGCCAGTGCTCCGCGAGGTGTTCCCGCAGGGGCTCGAAGAGCTGGACACCTCGCGCGCTAGGCGGTTGCGCAGCGCCTACGAGGAGTGGCGCGATGCGGTGGACGCCGACGACGCCGATCTCGACAAACTGCACGCTGCCTGGCTTGATGAGGTCCTGCGCACCGCGCTTGAGGCCGACGACCAGTTGCTCAAGGACGGGAAGGCCGTTCCCGTGTCTGCTGTCGTCGAGCTACCGGAACACGACACGACGATCTCGCCCGAGTTCGTCTTGGTCGACCCGACGCACGGCGACGCGCCCACAGCGCCCATCCACGTCTTCCCGCCCGACACCGACCTCTCGGCGTCGATGAAGTTCGGTGGTCTCTCGTGTTCGCCCGGCGACCGCATGGTGCTGCACCTGCGCGCGCTGAACAAACCCTTCGGGCTCGTGACCAACGGCGAGCGCTGGATGCTCGTCCACGCGCCCACCGGCCAGGTGGCGACCTTCGCGAGCTGGTACGCGCGCATCTGGGGGCAGGAGCCGGTGACGCTGCGCGCTTTCGCGTCGTTGCTTGGCGTGCGCCGCTTCTTCGCGCCCGAGCAGGACCGGCTCCCGGCGCTCTTCGAGCGCTCGCTGAAGCACCAGGACGAGGTCACCGACGCCCTCGGTGACCAGGTTCGCCGCGCCATCGAGGTGCTGGTGCAGGCGCTGGACCGCGCTGACCAAGATCGCAATCGCGAGCTGCTCCGCGACGTGAAGCCTCAGGATCTGTACGAAGCCGGGCTCACCGTGATGATGCGGCTCGTGTTCCTCCTCGCCGCCGAGGAGCGTGGGCTCCTGCTCTTGGGCGAGCCCCGCTACGACTCGTTCTACGCGGTCTCGACGCTACGCATGCAGCTCCGTGCCGAGAGTGACGAGATCCTCGAGCGGCGGCGCGCGGCCTGGTCGCGCCTCTTGGCCGTGTTCCGCGCCGTCTTCGGCGGCATCGACCACCCGACGCTGCGACTGCCCGCGATGGGCGGCTCGCTCTTCGATCCCGACCGCTTCCCGTTCCTCGAAGGACGGCTGACGGGCACGTCGTGGCGGCAGCACCGCGCCGAGCCGCTACCCATCGACGACCGCACGGTGCTGCTGCTGCTCGAAGCCATCCAGACCCTCGAGGGGCGCACGCTCTCGTACCGCGCGCTCGACGTCGAGCAGATCGGCCACGTCTACGAGGGCCTGCTCGAACGCACCGTCGCGCGCGTAGAGGATGTGACGCTTGAGCTTGAGGCGGGCGCGCAGGCCAAGGACGCGCGCGTCACGCTCGGCGAGTTGGAGTCCAAGCGCCTCGGTGGCAAGGCGGCCGTCACGAGCCTGCTCGTCGAACGCTCGAAGCGTTCGCAGTCGGCCATCGAGAAAGAGCTGGCCGCCGAGGTCGAGCCGCAGCAAAGCGCGCGCCTGCTCTCCGCATGTCGCGGCGACGTGAAGCTCCGCGACCGACTCGAACCCTACGTGCGCCTGCTGCGCACCGATCCGTGGGGCTACCCGCTGGTCCACCCGAGGGGCGCGTTCGTCGTGGTGCTCGGCGCCGACCGGCGCGAGACGGGCACGCACTACACGCCCAAGAGCCTCACCGAGCGCATCGTCGAGGAGACGCTCACGCCCCTCGTCTACGACGGCCCCGCGAAGGGCGCGCCGCGCGCCGAGTGGAAGCTCAAGACGCCCGAACAACTCCTCGACTTCAAGATCTGCGATCCGGCGATGGGCTCAGGCGCGTTCCTCGTGCAGGCGTGCCGCTTCCTCAGCGCGCGCCTCGTCGAGGCGTGGGCCATCGAAGAGGCAGCGGGCCGCGTCGTCGACCTCACGGGCCAGGTCCACGAGCCGCGCACCAGCGTTGAGAGCATGCCGCCCGGCGTCGAGATGCGCGCCGAGAGCGCGCGACGCATCGTGGCCGAGCGCTGCCTCTACGGCGTCGACCAGAACCCGCTCGCCGTCGAGCTGGCGAAACTCTCGCTTTGGCTCGTGACGCTCTCGAAGGGCCGCCCCTTCGGCTTCCTCGACCACAACCTCCGTTGCGGCGACAGCTTGCTCGGCATCAGCCGCCTTGAGCAGCTCACGGAGCTGACACTCGACCCGTCGGCCACGCGCCAAGGCCGCCTCTTCGGCAAAGCCATCGAGCGGGCGGTCGCCGAGGCCATCGAGTTACGGCGCAAGTTGCACGAGATCCCCATCCGCGACATCCGCGACGTCGAGGCGATGGCCACGCTTGACGCAGATGCTCGCAAGAAGCTCAAGGCCGCCGAGTTCCTCGCGGACGCATTCATCGGCGTGGTATTCGCGGCTGATGGCGCGGAGGTCGTCGAGACGCGACTTGCCGCGCTCGCGGCGGACGCCGAACGCGTCGTGAAGGGCGAGGGTCGCGCGTCGGAGGCGCTGAGTGTGCGCTCCGCGAAGGACCTCACGAAGGACGCTGTCGACGGGAAGCCTCGACGCCCGTTCCACTGGCCAGTGGAGTTCCCGGACGTCTTCCAAGGCGCCTCACCGGGCTTCGATGCGATCGTGGGCAACCCTCCATTCCTCGGGGGAAAACGCATTACTGGCGTCACCGGCGACGCGTACCGCAACTGGCTCGTGGCCTATATCGCTGAGGGACGGCGCGGTTCGGCTGATCTCGTCGCCTACTTCTTCCTGCGTGCGTGGAAACTCCTGTGCGACGGCGGCGGCTTTGGCCTGCTCGCCGTCAACACCATTGCCGAGGGCGACACGCGCCAGGTGGGTCTCGAAGCGATGGTTGGCGCAGGCGCAACGATCCACGCGGCCTACCCGAACGAACCTTGGCCGGGGAAGGCCAACGTCGTCACGAGTCGCGTCCATGTCCGCAAAGGCGCATGGAACGGTGAGCGCTCGCTCCTCGGTCGATCGGTCCCATTCATTTCTGGGTATCTATCCGACCAAGAGGATTGGAGCCCCAAGCGACTGAAGGCCAGTGAGCGGATGGCATTTCAGGGTTCCGTTGTCGTTGGGATGGGGTTCGTTCTCACCACGGAAGAAGCAGCAAGCATGATGCGCGCCGACGAGAAGAACGTCGACGTCATTCTGCCGTACCTTAGTAACGACGACCTCAAGTCCGAGCCAACACAACGCCCCACTCGGTGGGTGATCAGCTTCTGGGATTGGCCCGAGGAGCGAGCCCGCGCCTACGAGAAGCCCTGGGCGTGGGTCGAAGAGAGGGTGAAGCCCGAGCGACAGCGCCGCGATGAGAGTGGCAAGTACGTTCTCAGAAAGCCGCTCCCCGACCGCTGGTGGCAGTACGGCGACAAACGTCCCGGCCTCTACCATGCGATTGGCCGTGGCCATCACTTCGAGCACCATCCCGAGGGCTGGCGCGCGGGTGTCAAGCGGCCGGAGCGTGTCCTTGTTGCTGGTCGGGTGGGGAAATACTTCAACCCATCCGTGGTGGATAACGACGTCATCTTCCACGAGAAGTGCGTCGTTTTCGCGGTGGATCAAGTCTTCGCGCACGCCGCGCTATTCAACTCGTCGCCGGTCGACGCGTGGGTGTGGAAGCACTCGTCCCGCATGAAGCTGGACCTCAACTTCTCGCCGTCGGATGCCGTTGAGCCGTTCCCCTTCTTGCCGCCAGATGTACTCAAGGGGGTCGACAAGATCGGGCACGAGTACCTGCGGGCACGACGCGAGGTGATGACCGACGCTGCGAGTCCCATCGGATTCACGAATCTCTACAACCGCTTTCACGACGCTGGCGACGTCGACCCTCGCATCGTGCGCCTACGCGAGATGCACCGCGAGATCGATGCAGTCGTCATGCGCGCCTACGGCTGGGACGAACTCGACCTCGGGCACGGCTACCACGAGCAGCCGAACCTCGCCGAGAACGACCGCGTTCGGTTCACGATCTCCGACGCCGCGCGAGCCGAGGTGCTTCGTCGCTTCGCGGAGCTGAACCGCCAGCGCTATGAGGAGGAGCAGGCGTCAACGCCTGCCACGAAGCCGCGCTCGTCGAAGGGGCGCGCGAAGTTCGAGCCCGCCGAGCAAGGCGCCCTCGCACTCGCCGAGGCACCCGCGCCCGTCACGACTTCGAAGACTAAGGCCACCGCCCCGGCGAAGAAGGCCAGCACACGGAGGACCAGCCGATGAAGCTGAGCACAGACACCGCGAAGGCGGTCCCGACCAAACAGTTCTTCGTGTCGATGCTGACGCGCGATATCAAGCTTGAGGACGCGATCCTCGACTTGATCGACAACTGCCTCGACGGTGCCCTGCGCCTTGGGAACGGCGGCAAGCCGAATTACGCCAAGTACTGGGTGAAGATCACGCTGGCGAAGGACCACTTCTCCATCGAGGACAACTGCGGCGGAATCCCTCGCGAGGTGGCGAAGAACTACGCGTTCAAGATGGGCCGAGAGCCCGACGACAACCGCGACTCCGACACCGAGACGATCGGCATGTACGGCGTCGGCATGAAGCGCGCGATCTTCAAGATGGGACGCAACGCGCTCGTGAAGACGCGCCACGGCAACGACACCTACGAGGTTCCGATTACAGCGAGGTGGCTCGACGCGACGAACTGGGACCCGCTGCCGATCAACGAACCCACCGAGGCGAAGGAGAAGCTCAAGGAGCCCGGGACCACCATCTACGTCAGCGATCTGAACGAGGGCGTCGCCAGGCACTTCGCCAACCCCGCCTTCGTGAACGAGGTGACCACGGCGATCTCGCAGCATTTCACGATGTTTCTCCAGTGGGGGTTCAAGATCGAAATCAACGGGCAGAGCGTGGCGCCCGTTCACGTCGAGGTGCTCGTCTCGCCGCGCGAGGATGGTCCGGCACCCTACGTCTTCCGCAAGACGACGGGCGACGTGACCGTGTCGATCACGGTCGGTCTCAACACCAGCCGTCGCTCCGAGGGCGACGACGATGACGCCGACGCGGACTTCTCGGGGCAGCGCGCGTCGGCCACGGCAGGGTGGACGGTCCTCTGCAACGACCGCGCGGTCATCGTCGGCGACAAGAGCCGCCTGACAGGCTGGGGCGACCTTCCGCTCGTCCCGCTCTATCACCCGCAGTTCGCGGTCATCACCGGCATCATTGAGTTCCGCGCAAAGGACGCGAAGAAGCTCCCGGTGACGACCACCAAGCGTGCGCTCGACGCGTCGTCGGAGCTCTGGCTCGAGTCCCTCGTGAAGATGAAGGAGGGGATGAGGGTCTGGATCTCGTACACGAACGACTGGAAGAACCACCCTCGCTCCGATCAGCAGAGCTACTGGCAGGACGCGCAGCCGCTTCCCCTCAGCAAGGCGATCGAGGCCGTCGCGTCGCGCAAAACGGCCAAGAAGTCGAGCACCAACGACGAGGCGGGTGAAGCCAGCGAGGTCGTCGAGTTCAATCCGAAGAAGAACAACGTCCTGCCGAAGCCCGAGGAGAAGAAGCCCTCGTCGAGAAAGATTGTCTTCTCGCGGCCTGCCGAGGAGGTACGGGCCGTCTCGAAGATGCTGTTCGACGATCCCGACGAGAAGCCCGGCACCGTCGGTGATGAGTGCTTCAAGATCCAGCTCGACCTGGCCAAGCCCTCCAAGAAGCGGAGGAGCTGAACGTGAGCACCGGTTCTTCAGTGCCGTACAAGCTGCGGCCGAACAAGGCCGTGGACCGCGAGCTGTTCCTTTCCCTGTTGACGCGCTTGGCGCCTGCCTTGGCGCTGGAGGGACACCACTACATCGGGCTCGGAGGTTCCTTCCTTGAGGACTTCCGGCTGGTGCATGCGCGCCTCGGGATCGACCGCATGACGAGCGTCGAATCCGAGGAGGAGGTCCACAAGCGCCAGCTCTTTAACAGACCCACTGCGTCGGTCGAGTGCGTGCATTCGAGCCTTGAGGACTACCTCGACGCGCACGACTTCGACCGACCCGCGATCATCTGGTTCGACTACACAGCACCGAAGCCCGTCGAGCAGATCGGACGCTTCGCGCGAACCGTTGGCGAGGTGAAGCTCAACAGCATCCTGCGCGTTACGCTCAATGCCCAGCTTAGTGCGTTGGGAGAGCCGAACCCGAAGCTCTCCGGCGAGGCGTTGTGGGCGTGGCGGCTCGAGAAGTTCAAGGATCGGCTCGGAGCTCTCTGCCCGAGTGACCTGACCGCCGCAGGCATGGAGAAGCGCACCTACGGCCCGAGCATCCTTCGCGCCCTGTTCCTCGCCGTCGAGAAGGAGGTACTCACCCACGCGGACCGCAAGGTCGTGTGGGCGCTGAGCACGCACTACGCGGACGGGCAGCCAATGGTCACGGCGACGCTCGTCGTTTGCGGAACGAACGACACGATTGTCGAGCCCCTAGTGAAGGGCTGGACGTTCTACTCACCGCCCGACCAGCCGCTCCGAATCGATCTCCCCGCGCTCTCCACGTTGGAGCGCCTGACGATGGAGGCGAACGGCGATGCCCGCGAGAAACTTGGCTTCGAGCTACCCGAGTCGGGGCTCGGAGAAGATCCTTTCGAGGTGTTCAAGAAGTTCTACCGGATCTACCCGCATTTCTCGCGAGTGGAGCTGTAGCGAGATGAGGAGCGACGCATGACGACGACCGCCACACCGAACGCACAGGCATGGCTCGCCAAGGAGGCGATGTCGCTCGGCCCATTAGTCGTTCGGCTCGGCGGTGAACGCACCGGCTTCAGCGCGCTGGCGCGGGGCCACTGGGTCGTCGTCGTGGACACGACGGGAGCCCTGAAGCGCCTCGGGCGCATCCTGCGCATCCGAACCGACCTTGAGTCGACCACGCTCTACTTCGACAAGCTACACGTAGTGAAGTCAGCGGGCTCGCTCGCCGACGTCGGGCTCACGTTCCCCATGGGACAGGTCTCGCGCCTGCGTCCCGAAGACCTCGCCGCGGTGCTCGCGCGTGACGGCGTCTCGTCGTCGGCCGACGTGCCGCTCATCGAAGACGCCGCATACGTGCGCGAGCTGCTTGAGCTTGCGACGCGCGACGACCTGCTTGGGCCGGCCAACGGCCCCGAGGAGCTGGTCGTCGACATGAGCGTCCGCGACCGCTACCTCGCCGGCAAGCTCGCGCCGCGAACGCCGGGCGACGCGACGACGGGCACCGAGGTCGAGCCTGCGGCGGCGGCCAACGAAGAGGACGACTCGGCGCAGGAGAACGATGCCCCGCTCCACGAACCCGGCGCCGAGTTCAATCGCGCGAGCGGGCGCGTCGAGCCCGAGGACGACGCGCTCGACGAGATCGATACGACCAACAATCAGTCTCTCGTGCCCTCGAGCATGGGCCTCACGTTCTGCGTCGGTCCCGATGTGAAGACGCTGAACGTCACCGCGCGCTGGGGCAGCTACGCCCGTGTTCCGAAGGAGGAACACGAGTACACGCGGCCGAGGAAGGACCGCGAGACTGGCAAGGTTGAGGAGAGCAAGGTGAAGGTCTGGCGCCGCTTCCCGCGCGGCGGGCGCGTGACCCTCACGCTTGAGGACGGCCCCATCAAGCCGCTGGTGCCCGATGCGGAGCTGGAGGAGGTCCGCATCCAGGGCGCCGTGCGCACCAACGCTAAGGGCGAGCGCCTCGTCACGCTGTTCCTGGTGAACGGCCAGCTCGAACCCGAGACCAACCGCGACAGTGCCTGGCTCTTCCAGCCCGAGCTCGGCGTGACGGGTTCGGGCGAGGCGGCCGGGGCGCCCGTGTTCCTCCGGCGTCCGAGCAACGACGTCGTCGTGGACGACTCCGAGCGCGACCACCTCGGGCTCATTTACCGGCGCCGCGTTGAGTTCGCCGTGGGCCACGGCGTGGCAGTCCACGCCGAGACGCCCGCGAACGACCCGACCCGCGCCACGCTCGTGCGCACCGAGGTCATCCCTCGCTACGAGGTGCCAGTTACCGAGACGCCGGGCCTCGATCCCGACGACCGCCCCGAGATGAAGAAGATGGTCGAGCGAGGCTGGCTCGACATGCTCTCGCTGGCCGACCTCGGAAAGGCCGAGCTCGAAGAGGCGCTGAAAACGCTCGTCGACGACTACGCCGCGTGGCTCGACGACCAGCGAGCGCGTGTCGGCAAGGAGATCACCGGCTACGACGCCCCGGCCAACGAAGCGCTCGACCGCTGCAAGACCACGCTTGAACGCCTGAGGGCAGGCCTGAAGGTGCTTTTCGCCGACTCGAAGGCACTGGAAGCCTTCCGCTTCGCCAACCGCGCGATGGCCCGCCAACGTGTGCGAGGCATTTACGCGCTCAAGCGCCGTCGTGGCGAAGAGCTGGCCTGCGCCGACGTCGACGTACGGAAGAACCGCTCGTGGCGCCCGTTCCAGCTCGCGTTCCTGCTGCTGTCGATTCCATCGCTCGCCGATCCGAAGCACTCCGACCGCACGAGTCCCGCCGAAGCGTTCGCCGACCTACTTTGGTTCCCCACGGGCGGTGGCAAGACCGAGGCGTACCTCGGCGTCGCGGCCTTCGCGATGGGCATCCGCCGCCTGCAAGGCGTCGTCGAGAACCTCGACGGCGGGCGAGGGCTCACGGTCATCATGCGGTACACGCTGCGCCTGTTGACGCTGCAGCAGTTCCAGCGTGCCGCGACGCTGCTGTGCGCGATGGAGGTCCTCCGCTCGGCCGAAGTCTCGAAGTGGGGAGCGGAGCCGTTCACACTCGGCCTATGGGTTGGCAACAAAGTGACCCCGGGAACCACCGAAGTGTCGCACCAGGCCATCGATGCCATCCGCGACAAGGACCGCAACCGCGCCGGTATCGCGTCGCCCGCGCAGCTCACGAGCTGCCCGTGGTGTGGCTCGGAGATTCAGCCCGGGCGTGACATCGAGGTCGACAAGACCGCCGGTCGCACCGCCATCTACTGCGGCGACAAGCTCTCGCAGTGCGAGTTCACCAAGGCGAAGTCGAACACCAACGCGCATCCCGGTCTGCCGGTGAAGCTCGTCGACGAGGAGATCTACCACCGGCCTCCGACGATGATGATCGCCACCGTCGACAAGTTTGCGATGATGGCCTGGCGTGCGGAGGTGCGGACGCTCTTCGGCAAGGTGAAGGAAGAGTGCGAGCGCCACGGGCTGCTCTGGCCGGGCCACGACTGCGGCGGTGGCCATAGAACCCGCAAGCCTCACGCCGCCGCGAAGGTGAAACCGGTGCGCGCGGTCCGCCCGCCGGACCTCATTATCCAGGACGAGTTCCACCTCATCAGCGGTCCGCTGGGAACGATGGTCGGTCTTTACGAGACCGCGGTTGACGACCTTTGCTCGTGGCAGATTGGCAAGACCAAGGTGCGCCCGAAGGTCGTCGCATCGACCGCAACGGTCCGGCGCGCGGGCGATCAGGTGCGCAACGTCTTCATGCGACGCCTTGCGATCTTCCCGCCGAAGGCACTCGACGTCGAAGACGACTTCTTCTCGGTCCAGCGCTCGGTCGCGAGCAAGCCTGGACGCAGGTACATGGGCATCTGCTCACCGGGCAGCTCAAGGCCGGCGGTGCTCATCCGCACGTACACCGCGTTCCTTACGGCGGCGCAGGGGCTCTTCGATGCATTCGGCTCCATTGCCGACCCGTACATGACGCTCGTCGGCTACTTCAACTCGCTGCGCGAGTTGGGCGGCATGAA
This sequence comes from Myxococcus virescens, assembly GCF_900101905.1. Lineage (NCBI taxonomy): Bacteria > Pseudomonadati > Myxococcota > Myxococcia > Myxococcales > Myxococcaceae > Myxococcus > Myxococcus virescens. The sequence continues at coordinate 23,303 of NZ_FNAJ01000033.1, forward strand.
GCGCCTCGCGGAGGACGACGTTCAGACGCGATCGTTTCGCGTGAAGATGAGCCTCGTCGAGCGCCCTGGTCTCGAGCAGCGTCGCGTCGGAACCATCGCCGAACTGACCTCGCGCGTGAGCAACGCCGACATCCCAAAGTACCTCGACCAGCTCGAGATTCCATTCGACGGCACGTTCGACCCGAGCACCGGCAAGTTTGCGCGGCCTTCGGCAGCGCCTCCGGCCGGCTCCGGCAGCCAACGACCGGTCGCCCCTCGACCGATCGACATCGTGCTCGCAACGAACATGCTCTCCGTCGGAGTCGACGTGAACCGCCTCGGCGTCATGGTCGTGAACGGCCAGCCGAAGGGCACGGCCGAGTACATCCAGGCGACGAGCCGCGTCGGTCGTTCGTTCCCCGGTCTCGTCGCAGCGGTGCTCACGTGGGCGCGGCCTCGCGACCTCTCGCACTACGAGACCTTCGAGCACTACCACGCGACGTTCTACCAACACGTCGAGGCGCAGTCGGTCACGCCGTTCTCGCCGCGCGCGATGGACCGTGGGCTCACCGGCGCGATGCTCGCGGTGATGCGGAACCGCTTCGAGCCGTTCGCCCCGAACCCGGGCGCGGGTGCGCTCAACAGCCCAAGCCGCCCGGAGATGGTCTCCACCGTCGATTCGGTCACCGAGCGCACGTGGGAGGTCACCGAGGACTCGGCGAAGAAGAGCCTCGCCACCGCCGAGATGAAGAGCCGCGCCGACGAGTGGGCGAAGGAGGCGGCGGTGCCCGGGCGCGTGCTCGTGTATCAGAAGTACGGCGCTGGCCCGACCGCGTACGCGCTGCTCGAAGCGCCCGGCATTCGTCCGTGGTCGACGTGGACCGTCCCCATGTCGATGCGCGAGGTCGAGCCCGGCGTGAACCTCGTGATGGAGGACGATCGCTCGAACCAAGATCCGGTCTGGCGCCCGCGCCCCACCGACGTTGATGCGACGGACGAGGAGGAGTCGCCATGAGTAAGACCCCGGTGGGCGAAGTTCGCCCGAGCCAGCTCCTGTGGACCTACGGGCCCGGCGCGCTGATCGATCTGCCAAACCTCTCCGTCGTCACGATGGGCATCGACCGCTGGGAACTGGGGCGCTGCCAGCCGATCCAGGAGGCGCGGCTGCTGACCAATGTGCGCCGCGTGCTCGGTGACCAAGTCGAGTCGCTGCGCATGCCGCCGCTGACCGACAGTGACGTCGTCGATCCGTTCTCGGCCGAGGCGCTCGTCGGGGTACCGGTGAAGCCGTTCCCGCGCTGGATGCGCTGCGTGAAGTGCGGGCTGCTCTCGCCGTTCGACGCGGGCCTCTTCGAGCTGAAGGCGAACCGCTACCGTCCGGAGAGGACGCGCTTCGTCCACAAGGGCTGCACCGGCTCACGCGGTGACCAGAAGCCTCGCGACGCCGACGCGGTGCCCGCGCGCTTCCTCCTCGCGTGCCGCGAGGGCCATCTCGACGACTTCCCGTGGCACTGGTTCGTTCACGGAGGGCCGAGCGGCTGCAAGGGCACGCTGCGCTTCTTCGAGAGCGGCGCCTCGCTCCAGACCGAGAACCTGTGGGTGCGCTGCGACTCATGCAGCGCCGCCAAGAGCATGGCGCAAGCCTTCGGGCAGGTCGGCAAGGACAACTTGCCGGGCTGTCGCGGGCGTCACCCGCATCTCAACCGCTTCGAGGACGGCTGCGCCGAAGTCCCGCGCGCCATCCTGCTCGGGGCAACGAACGGCTGGTTCCCTGTGACGCTCTCGGTGCTCGCGATCCCGCAGACGGGGAGCCCGCTCGCGCAGTTCGTCGCAGACGGCTGGACGTTCTTCGAGGACGTCGAGAACGCCGTCGAGGCGGCGGCCGTCGTAAAGACTCTGAAGAAGTCGGCGCAGCTTCCCGGCATCAATGCCTTCACGGGCGACCAAGTCTGGGAGGCCATCAAGGCCCATCGCGGCGGCACGGTGGGCGACGAGGAGCTCGACCTGAAGGGACCCGAGTGGGACGTGCTCACGTCGCCGAAGCCGCCGACCGACTACCCGCACTTCATGAGCAAGAAGGCCGACGTGCCCGCGGGCTTCGAGCCGTACCTCTCACGTGTGTTGCTCCTAGAGCGGCTGCGCGAGGTGAACGCGCTGCTCGGCTTCACGCGCGTCGAGTCGCCCAACGAGGGCGGTGGAGCGGAGCGTGCGCCACGCGCTCCGATCGGGCGCACCGCGCCCAACTGGGTGCCCGCCACGCAGGTCCACGGCGAGGGCATCTTCCTGCAGTTCTCAGAGGATGCGCTCATGAACTGGGCTATGGGGTCCGGTCCTCGAGCGCAGGAAGCCGAGCTGCGCCGAGGGCACCGTGGCTGGCGTGCGCGACGCGGGCTGGATCCTGATCCCGGCTTCCCCGGCTTGCGCTTCGCGCTGCTTCACACGATCGCCCATCTGCTCATCCGCGAGCTCGCGCTCGACTGCGGCTACAACGCGGCGAGCATTCGCGAGCGTGTCTACGCCGACACCGAAAGCGGCAAGTCGCAGGCTGGCATCTTGATCTACACGGCAGCGGCCGACTCCGATGGTACGCTCGGCGGGCTTGTCGAGCTCGGCAAGCCCGAGAATCTCCGGCGCTTGCTGCGGCAGGCCCTTGACCGCGCGAAGGTCTGCGCGTCCGACCCGCTGTGCGCCGAGCACAACCCGAGGACGGACGCGTCGCTCCATGCAGCCTCGTGCCACGCGTGCTCGTTCGTCTCCGAGACTTCGTGCGAGTGCGGCAACCGCTATCTCGATCGCACGCTCGTCATCCCGACGCTCCAAGTGACCGACGCGGCCTTCTTCGCGGGGCTCTGATGCAGGCGCTCCTTGATGCGGTCGTAGACCTCGTAGCTCTCGTCTCTCCTGCGAAGGTACGCACCGTCGCTTCTGCGCTTCGCGGGCTGACGAAGCCCAATGCGGCTCCGGCCGCCAACACACTCGCGGACACGCCGGCAGCACGCGCTGCCGTAGCGCGCGTGGTGGCCGCGTGGGCGCAGGTGCAGGCAAGGGGCGACGAGGTCGCGGGCATGCTGCTGGGGGCGTCCGAGGCGCGCCTGCGTGTCGAGCGCGAGCTGAGCGTCGAGCTGGTTTGGACGGGCCCGACGACGCGCTTCGTGCCGACGCGCCGAACGGAGCAGGTGCTGCTCGACCTGATCGCCAGCGCGACCACCGACTTGTTCCTCGTGAGCTTCGTCGCCTACGACGTCCAGAGCGTCGTCGCGGCCCTGAATGAGGCAGGGAGCCGTGGTGTTCGTCTCCGGGTCCTGATCGAAGCTTCGAAGGAGCACGGGGGCACCTTGGACAAGGATCTCGTACCCAAGATGCGCAGCAGCATCCCGTCTGCGGAGGTCTTCACGTGGAGAAAGAGGGTCGAGCCCTTCGTCGACGGGAAGGTCCACGCGAAGGTCGCGGTCGTCGACGGAGCGCGCGCGTTCATCACGAGCGCGAACCTCACAGGGCACGCGCTCGAGAAGAACATGGAAGCCGGCGTCCTCATCAACGGCGGCCCGGTCCCGAAGACGCTGAGCGACCACCTGCAAGCGCTCATCGACGTGAGGATCATCGACCGGGCCTGAAGCGCGCTCGCCCGGACGGCAGTTGTTGCATGACCTGCAACAACTCGCGTCGCAGAAGGGCGGGTGGGCAACCGGCAACTGTTGCACGCGGTTCAACGGGACGGCACGCACGGGCGCGTTCTGACCGCGAGCCGCGCCCCAGGCTCGGAGCGGCGCGATCTGTGCCTCACGCGCGAACGTGGGCGCCTTCGCGGTGGTTCTCGTGCATGACCTGTGATTGTGATCAACCGCGCACGCCACGCCTGCCGCGTGCGCGCCGTCGCTCGACCACGAACCGTCCACTTGGAGGCGGGTGGACAGTTGATCGCCGGGTCACCGTCCCGGAGAATGAGGTCCGGCTGTTAACCGCGTCTCAGCTTCTCTCTCCCCGTGGGCACGAGAAGAGAGCGCGAACACCGTCCCGCGCGCCCTCGACGTGCCCTCGCACGAGCGTAGGTCAGCTCTCCGCGCGAATGCCGCCCCAGCGCGCGACGCTCGCCGACGCGTAAACCCTCGGGAAATCAGGGTAGACTAGGCGAAGCCCCCGAGGCAGGTACATTGGGGGCTCCGTTAACTCCGCCTTGATGTGGAATTCGCAAGCTGGAAGAAATGACTCAGGAATGGAGGCTCGGCTGGTTGGCGAGGCTGAGCGAAGCCGACAGGTTACTCGCTTAGTGCGCGGCCAGCTTGTGCGTGAACTGTACGAGAGCTTTCCCAACGGTTGACCGGCTGTCCTGGACGACGAAGACCGTTTGGATGTTGCCATGGCGCTCGGCTCTTGGTTCGGCTTCACCCCTGTGACTCATCAGGAGCGCGTCAACCGGGCCAGCGGTGCGCTCCTCGCTAGTCTGAAGCTGCCCCGGTTCCGCAGAGTGTCCCGGGCTATCGCCATCAGGCGGCAGCCCGGTACTTCTTTTCGTAGTTGGCGGGCGATTCGTAGTCG
>NZ_FNAJ01000034.1 GCF_900101905.1 Myxococcus virescens
GAACCCCATTGAGTGGCTGACCGACAACGGCCCGGCCTACACAGCCCATGAGACGCGCGAATTTGGGAGCAGCCTGGGCCTGCTCATCCGCACCACGCCGGCCTACTCCCCCGAGAGCAATGGCATGGCGGAGTCCTTCGTGAAGAGCTTCAAGCGCGACTACGTGTACCTGGCCCGACTGGACAGCGCCGAGGCAGTCCTCCAGCAGCTCCCCGCCTGGTTTCACGACTACAACACCGTGCACCCTCACAAGGCGCTGAAGATGCGCTCCCCGAGAGAGTTTCGACTCGCCGCTTCACCCCTCTGACCATGTCCGATTTGACGGGGGCAACTCCATGCACCGTGAAGGTGGGGCCGGACACGAAGTCGTGTCCCGCTCGCCGTGATGCCGGAAGGCGTTGAGCACGTGTCCTTTGGTCCCAGCTCCTGCTCCGCGGGTGTGGCTCTCATCCTGAGCACCAGGAACCTCCTCGTGATTTCAGCCCTTTACGCCAAGGCTGGTTACCAAGCAGGCGGCAGGCTCCTCTCGAAGCGCGCTCAGGATGAGAACCACACCCTTGCGACCCCGCCATGCTGCGAAGACCCCCAGCAGTTACGGGTGGTTGCGAAAATTAGGGGAGGGGTACTTCGGGGGGGCTGGTTGCTGAGTTGCTGGGCTCTCCCCTGCCGGGGTAATGATCTGCGTCTGGGAAGGGTAGTCGAGCGCGCGCTAGGCGAGAATCCTCTATTCCAAGAATCAGGAGTGACAAACTCCTTCGACCGAGACACTTTATGGCATACCGAAACAAGACCTACGTGTGCTTCGATGGCGACACCGACATACATTATTATAGATTAATGCAGGCGTGGCATCAGAACGACAAGTCAGAGTTCTCGTTTTACAATGCTCACGAACTCAATTCTGCCAGGGACACATCCCAAGAGGAGAGCATCAAGCGCCAGCTTCGCGAACGCCTGAGAAGCTCCAAAGTACTCGTTGTGCTCATCGGCGAGAATACACGATATCTATTCAAGTTCGTTCGATGGGAAATGGAGCAGGCGCTCGCCTTGTCTCTCCCAATCATTGGCGTCAATCTCAATGGCCTTCGACAGCAGGATCCAGAGCGTTGCCCGCCGATTATCCGTGAAGAACTTGCACTCCATATCAGCTATAATCCAGCAATCATGCAGCACGCGCTAGAGAACTGGCCCAACGCTCACGCCAGCCTTCGCGCCGAACGCAAGACCGGACCTTTCTATTACAACGCCAACGTCTATCGCCAACTCGGTCTCTAATGAATGCGGTGATCACGTGACATCACTCAAGCTATTCTTAGCGCCGGATTATTGGCGTCACATGTTCTCTTGGCAGCGAGCAGTAACGGCTGTGCTCGCAGGGTTGGGCACCCTATATTCGGTCGTTGAGGTTAGCGGCTTTTTTTCGACAGCTGCGGAGGCAGCTTTCAAACAGAATTGGGCGGCGTTCCTCGGAGCCGGTCTTCTGTACGCGCTCTGGGACAACTGGCCACAAACGGCTGTTTCGTCGCGGCTGGATGGAAGGGATGTCGTTGTTGAGATCCGCATCGGCAACATATTCTCGATGCAGGGCGACATGGTGATTGGGAGCAATACGACGTTCGAGACAGAGCTGGCTCCTAATACTATATCCGAGCGGAGCATCCAAGGCCAGTTTACAACGAGGTATTACGACAGGCACGAGCACATGGCGAACGAGTTGCAGGAACAACTCGCCGGGATGCCATGCGTTGAGGTCACACGCGCTGGAAAGAACGTCAAGAAATATCGCATGGGCACGGTCGCAAAGATCCGGCCTCGTAACCAGACGGCGTACCTGATTGCTATTGCCGATCTGAATGATCACGGCAATGCCTCGTCATCGTTTTCAGTTCTGCTAGAGTGCCTTCCGGCGCTGTGGGAGCACGTTTCGACCCAAGGGGGCGTTGGTCCAATTCTGATCCCAGTTCTGGGTACCGGCTTCTCGCGCTTGCCCAATCAACGCGAAGAAATAATTCGAAACATCGTGGGGAGCTTCGTAGCTGCGTGTGCATCAAAGCGTTTCTGCGAAAGGCTGACCATTGTCATATCGCCGAGCGATTACCGAACTTTCGGCATCGATCTTCAGAAACTCGGGCGCTTCGTGGAACACATCTGCATGTACACGCCGTTTAGCTCGCCTCAATCCGTCGGTGCTGGCCAGCCCGTTCCCGCTACGCGACAGGTGGCTTAGTTCGCGTGTCGTAGTGGGCCGACGTGGTGCTCACCGTCGCGCTCCGGCAGTTTCGGCCAGAGAAGAGTGCCCTAGCAGTTCCGGCCCGAGGGGGAGCGCGCTCCGCGGGTGTGGCTCTCATCCTGAGCGCGCTTCGAGAGGAGCCTGCCGCCTGCTTGGTAACCAGCCTTGGCGTAAAGGGTTGAAGTCACGAGGAGATTCCTGGTTGCTCAGGATGAGAGCCGCACCCTGCTCCGCAAGCTTCCGTTCCGCTCGCCGTGATGCCGGAAGGCGTTGAGCACCGTCCTTCCACGGACGCCGACAAGGCGCGGTGGCCCGAGGTCCCGCTCGCCGTGATGCCGGAAGGCGTTGAGCACAGCTTGAGTGTGTTGATGACAGGCCCGCCATTGGCGGGCGTCCCGCTCGCCGTGATGCCGGAAGGCGTTGAGCACTCCGCGTTGCTCCCCTGCAACACACCGTCGCTGAGTCCCGCTCGTCGTGATGCCGGAAGGCATTGAGTACAGGCCCTCGCAGCCCTGCTTGAGGAAGCGCTCGAAGTCCCGCTCGCCGTGATGCCGAAGGGCATTGAGTGTTGCCGCGCACGTTGGATGATGAGCTGGAGAGTCGCCTGATTAATGGCATCGGGACTACGTTTCCCCATTCGTGTCACGGCCTTCGCCGCCTCCGGTGTCCTGTGGGCAGCTCTAACTCGGTCGGAGAGCCGCAGAATGGCAGCAATCAGTTCCGCATCTCGCGGAAACTGCTGTCGCGCCAATGAACTGGGTCCCATCACGAGCGTGAACCCGGATGGTCCGGCTCCGTGATGGCATTCTCGAAGCCTCCAATTGAGAGCTTAGCAGCCAAGGCGCTCGAAACAGGGCGTCCATCCATCAACAAGCGTGCTCAGCACTAGGTGAGGCCGGGCCGGCGTGGGCCAGATTGATTGGATTTCAAGTTCCTTCTGATGTTCATGGTATAGCCTGCTGTGTGACGGAAATCTTTCCTGGGGGACTTCCTCTTGCTTCGATGGATGGCGCCGCTGCTCTTGGTCGCTGTCGTCACTGGCTGTGCGACCACTCGAGTCGTGCGGCTGGAGAACGGACGTGACTCCTTCGTTGTCACTCCGAGCGAGGAGTCAGGCGCGGAGCTGGAGGCCGCAGAACTCGGCGACGGCGAGTTTGAACAGTCCCTCGTGGAGCTCGCGCGGGATGTCCGCCCGCAGCGCAATCCCATGCAGCAAGCGTGAGACCTCTTCGGCATTCCATCTCGCAGCGGGGTGTACGGCTATGAGAGCCGCCCTCCTCGGTTGACATCCCAGGGTCGCGAGGACGCGGACGGACTCCACCTGCTGGAGTCCTACTCGGACGAGGAGTTGACGCGCGCCTATGGCCAGTGGTGCAAGCGAAAGGACCGGCCTGGAGACTGCTTGCGCCTGTTGGTGGAAGGCCCTCTGCTGGCCAGCGATGGCAAATTCACCTGGGCCTTTGCCATCGCGATGGATTCGGTGTGGGAGGAGACTGCCGAAGCCTTGGAGGACATGGCAGACCCCGTCGCGGTCACGGCCACCATCACCGCCGGCGCGACGATGTACCTCATGCTCTGGGCGCTACCGGAGCCCCTCTCGAAGGGCGCCGCAGCGACGCTGACGGCCCTTGCCATCGCCTACCTGGGCGTGGACACGGTGTGGCGCCTGCTGGACGGGTGGCTGACCTTGGTGCGCGAGGTGGAGCGGGCCACAACCTACGCGCAGCTCAGCGCAGCGGGTGAGGCGTATGGGGAAGTCCTCGGGGAGAACGCGGCGCGCGTCTTCGTGATGCTGTCCACGGCCGCAGTGGGGAGCACGGCGGGGTTGGCTGCGAAGGCCGCCAGGCTGCCGGGCTCCGCCCAGGCCGCTCTTGCCGTGGAGTCTCAGGCGAGCATCCGTTACGGTGCTGTAGGCGGCGTGCGGACCGTCGCTGTGACAGCGGAGGGCTTCACCATCGCGCTCGCCCCCAACGCCCTGGCCATGTCGAGCCAGGGCATGGGGGGAGGTGGAAGTGAGCGTCACCACATCGCCACGAACAAGAACGACGTCTCAACCTTGAGAGGTGGACCTTGGACACCGCGATTCAGGCGACTGTTCGCGAGAGCTGGCATGGAACTCAAGGACCCTGAGAACATCGTCGAAATCGCAGGTCACAAAGGGCCGCATCCCAAGAAGTATCACGATATAATTTTCTTGCGACTCCAGGATGCATTGGGGGAGTGTCGGACAGTGGTTGCTTGCCGAAAGGCCCTCACGATGGAATTGCGCAGTCTCGCCACGGAAGCCCAGACCCCAGGAACGACACTCCACAGGCTCGTGACTCAGGGCAAGTAGCGCCATTGAGCAATCCGCCATGCTGAATCAATCGCGATACTTCAGGCTCATGGAGAATGTACAGGCAGGAAACTGGTACCTGGGCGACCCGTTGACGGGACAGGGCTACGAGATGGAGAACTTCAGGGCGTTTTCGTCAGGGCGCCCCGCGGAAGTATCCGGTCGCCTGACGGTTCCTATCGACGAGCCAGGAAGGCGATTGGATTTCAGCACCGCAGGCGCTGGAGCGACTCCCGTTGTTCACATCCGTGTGGCCGCCATCTTCGCGGAAATGGCCCCAAACGACGTGCAGTTGATACCTGTGGATATCCAGGGTTGCCCCGATGAATACCTCATTCTCGTGGCGACCCGGCTGGTTCGGTGCATCGACGACAATGCATCGGAAGACGTGATGTACTGGAAGCCAGAGGATGGGCGACCGGAAAAGCTCGGCATGTACCGAAGCGTTTATGGAATGCGGATTGACCCCACGAAGGTGGGCGACGCCAAAGTGTTCCGCACTTGGGGATGGACCGGAGTGCTCATTGTCTCTGAGGACATCAAGACGGCGATGGAGCGCGCGAACGTGACGGGGGCGGAGTTCGAGGCGGTCTAGCCCCAATGCCGGTCAGTTGGGCGAGCTCGGCACCCGCACGTCGTACCCTCCAGCGCGTAGACGCCGGGCTGCTGCTGGCTATTCTTTTCGCATCTTTTTTCCGTGGCGACCGATGGCGCCGGGCCGTTCGTGACGTCTGTCTGAACAGCGCCGATTCGCTGAACGGAGACGCCATGGCTGAACCCTTGAAGAAGCAACTGCCGTCCGACCTCACCGCTCGCATCGAGGCGCTCCGCGATGCGCTGCTGACCGGGCTCGTCGAGCGAGACGTGCCGGTCCGGCTCGCGCTGCTCGCCTCGCTCGCGGGTGAGCACCTGCTGCTCATCGGGCCGCCAGGGACGGCGAAGAGTCTGGTCGCCAGGCGCCTGCATCTGGCCTTCCATCCGGCCACCTACTTCGAGCGTCTGCTGACGCGGTTCACGGTGCCGGAGGAGCTCTTCGGGCCCCTTTCCATCAAGGGCCTGGAGGAGGACCGCTACGAGCGCCTCACGGAGGCGTACCTCCCCAAGGCGTCCGTCGCCTTCCTCGATGAAATCTTCAAGGCGAACAGCGCCATCCTCAACGCGCTCCTCACGTTGCTCAACGAGCGCGAGTTCGACAACGGAAAGCGCCGCGAGTCCACCCCGCTGATCTCCGTGGTGGGCGCGAGCAACGAGCTCCCCGAGGGGGAGGAGCTGGACGCGCTCTTCGATCGGTTCCTGCTCCGTTGTCACGTCGGGCCCGTGTCGAAGGCGGGCTTCCCCTCCCTGCTGGAGCTCCGGGGCGACGTGGTCGTCGAGCTCTCTCGGCAGCTCAGGTTGAGCGACGAGGACCTGGCGGAGGTTGGACAGGCGGCGACCGAGGTGGCCGTGCCCGACGACGTCGTGGCGCTGCTCGCCGACCTGCGCGATTGGTGTACGGCGGAGGGAATCCAGGTGTCGGACCGCCGCTGGCGGAAGGTCGTGAAGCTCCTCCAGACGGCGGCCCTCACGAACGGCCGGGACCGGGTGTCCATCTGGGATTGCTGGCTGCTTCAGCACTGCCTGTGGAGCGCGCCCGAGCAGCGCGCCAAGGTCCACGACTGGTACGCGGCGAGGGCCGGCGCGAGCGCGGCGATGGACCCGTCTCGGCTGACGCGCATCGTGGTGTCTTGGGAGGCCCGGCTCAAGCAAGACCAGGACAGCCGCTCCCAAGCGCGCGATGAGAACGGGAACCTCTTGTTCAAGGGCACTGATGGAAAGCCCGCGGTCAACGAGGTCGGCGAGGCGCAGGCCAAGCGTGGCCGGGACTTGTTGTTCCTCGCGCCACACGATGCGCATACGGAGGGTCCTCATTCTTATTATGGGATGAGAGGAAGGATTCAAGACCGCACCAATACTGGAGCGGGATTCACGCTCGCCGAGCTGAACCCGTTGTGGACCCAGGACGCTCCCGGTGGTTGGACACAGTTCATGCACTGGGCAAACCGTGACGCCTACCTCACGAACCAGGCGAACTGGCACATGGAAGCCGTAGACCTTCCGCCTTTCATGGAGCCGACCCGGCAGAAGGCGGCGCATGTGGATGCCTGTCTCAAGGAGCTCACCACGCTTGGGCAGCAGGTCGAGACCTACAAGGCGCAACTGCTCGCCCACATCGCCAGCCTGGACGCTGACATCCGCGCGCACCTCTGGGTGACCGACGACTTCGCCGAGCCCGCGGCGCAAAGCCTGGAGGGGACGCGGCGTGAAGTGGACACGCTGCTGGGGCGCCTCGAGAAGCTCCGTCAGGGCTTCGGGCTGCTTCCTCGTGAGGAAGTAGCGCCATGAAAGAGGCTTTTGACGCGGGCGCCCTGGAGCGGGGCTACGCGTTCCTCGACGACTGCCCGGAGCAGTTCCTCCCCGACCTCATCACGCTTCCTGTCGGAACGCTCGCTGAGCGGGTCCGTGGCCTTCGCGCCTGGCGTGACGCCTTGCTCGACGGACGCCTCCCTCCGGACGGGACGTGGCCGCTGCCCGGAATCGCCGCTCCCGCGCGGCTCGCCGCCGAGCCCTTGGACATCTTGCGCTTCTGCAAGGGCCAGCCCGAGCTGGTGGACGCCTTTCTGCGCGACGTGCTCGCGTCGTTCACGCGCCAGGCGTCGGTGGTCCGCGCGGAGGTCGTCGCGCGCCTCCGCGAGTTGGAGCAACTCGAGCGCCAGCGGATGGAGGAGGAGGAAGCCCAGGCGGCGAAGCGAGAACGACGGGCCCGCAAGGCCACGCAGCTCGACGAGGTCACGCTCGCGCGGCTGCGCCAGCAGGCTGAACGGGAGGTCGCGCAACGGCCCGTGAAGGCAGACGCGGACCTCCTCGCGGGCTGGGAGGAGCGGACGCGCATCTGGGCGGCGATCTCGGATGTGTTCGGTGACCTCGGCGAGCTGATGGGGCGCGGCTGGGACTTGAGCATCGGCGTGCTGCGGCACATGGGGTGGACGGACCTCGTCCGTCTTCGTGAGCTCGTCGAGCAGTTGCCGCAGCTCACCGAAGTGGTGCGCTCGCTGGGACGGCTCCACGCGAGCGACGCCGAAGAGACCATCGCGGAGACAGTCTTCGTCCCGATGAGACGGCTGGAGGAGGAGCGTCGCGAGGTCTGGACGCGGCACGTTCCGGCGGAGACCCGAGGCATCGAGCGGAGCGGGGAGCTGGCGCGAATGCTGCCTGTGGAAGCGGTCAACCTGGGGCATCCCAAGCTCCGCTACCTGTGGCACGCGCGCCGGGCAGAGCGCGCGCTGCTCACATATCGCGTCGAAGGTCTCGAAGTGGAGCGAACGCTCGTCGAGCGTGACAGCGAAGAGGCCGTCGAGCAACGAAGTCCACGCCCGCGGCGCGGTCCCATCATCGCCGTCATGGACACGTCCGGCTCGATGCACGGTCTTCCGGAGCAGGTGGGGAAGGCCCTGGTGCTGGAGGTTCTTCGGACCGCCCATGCGGAGAAGCGCCGGTGCTTCCTCTACGCCTACAGTGGTCCGGGGCAGGTGCTGGAGTTCGAGCTGTCGCTGACCGAGGGCGGCCTCGGACGGCTGCTGGCGTTCCTCGGCCAATCCTTCGGAGGCGGCAGCGACGTCTCCGAGGTCACGACCAGGGTGGTCCAGCGCCTCGGAGAGAAGGACTGGAACCGAGCGGACGTGCTCTTCGTCAGTGACGGCGAGTGGCCGGTGCCAGTCAGCCTTCCCCACCTGGTCGAGCAGGCGCGCGAGGCGGGGACCCGGTTTCACGGCGTCCAGATTGGCAACAGGGGCCGCACCGGCCTTCACGCCATCTGCGACCCGGTCCACGTCTTCCATGACTGGGCGGCCGTTGGCGGGTGGTAGGCCCCCAAGCGCGGTGCATTGCCACCCGAAGCCACGCATTGCGTCCTGGGCGAGGCGTTGGAGCGCGGCCCGTTCCTCCTTGTTCGAGCTGCCCGGCGCGCGAAGCGTGGGCCCCTACGTATCAGTCTCAGCAGCCTCTCCACACTCCCTCAACATCTCGACGCGATGGTGGGGGCAGGTCGAAACGGTCGCCCGTGGGGGCGCCGTGAACGCATGGGGAATCGACCTGAGGGGAACGCGAAATCATGAGAAACGTCTGGATGGCCACTGCGGTCATGTGCCTCGCCGTCAGCCCGGCCTTCGCCTCGGATTGCGAAGCGCTGCCCGCCAAGGGGCAGGCGAGCCTCGAGAAGAAGTACATGAAGATCAAGGCCGAGAGCGCGCACGCCGCCACGGACTGCGTCGCCATCCGAAACAACGACGCCCTGGGAACGGGCCACGGCATCAAGCTCGACTGCCGGATCCACTTCCGCCCCCGGAACGGGGGCTGCTACGTGGACTACACGCCCTACGGTGAAACGAACAAGAGCCTCTCCCGGCATCCTGGCTGCGATGCGAGCAAGTGGACCTGGGCCAGGAGCGTGGGCATGTTCACTGGCGATTCCGCCTCGGATCCACGGGGAAAAACGTACACGGGCAGCGTCCGCTTCAACATGATGAACGCCGAGTACGAGCTGAAGTACACCGTCCTGGTCGGTGACAAGAAGAGCGACAAGGCTTTGGAAGACACCTACGCGGCGACCTTGAAGAAGATCTGCATTCGTAAGTCCAGTTGACGCCTGGGCGCGAACTCCCGTCACCAATTCCGCGCCGTGGATGTGCCTTGAGTTTCCTCGGGGCGCGCCATTGAGGGACGGACCGCCCTGGCCATTCGTTGGATTCCAGCCGCGCGTCCACCGCGTCCGTTCATGAGGCCACACCGGCAGGTGGCCTCCCGGTGCCATGCGCCGCTTCGTGCATAGGGTGCGCACGACGTATGGCCACCCTGGACCCTCCCGCTGCTTCCTGGCTCACGCGCTGCGCGCTGTTCAGCGGCAAGCTGCTCGTGGTCGCGGCCGCAGTGGTGGCGCTCGTGCTGCTGTTGGCGCGGCTCTACCTCATCGTCCTGCCGACCGTGGCGGCGCTGCTGCTGGCGACGTTGCTGTACCCGCCTGTCCGGTGGTTGTCCGCCCACCGGGTGCCTCGGGCGCTCGCGACGGTGCTGGCGCTGCTGGTGCTGCTCCTGGTGGGGGCGGCCGGGCTGCTCGTGCTTGTGCCCCGTATCGTCCAGCAGGTGGGCTCTGCGGGCTCGAACGTGAAGGAGGGAATGGAGGGCCTCATCGTTTGGATGACGCAGGAACTCCCCGTGTCCCGGGAGCAGATCGACGGCCTGTTCGAGAAGGCGCTCGACTTCTTGAAGTCGAACCTGGGGCGCATCACCACGGGCGTCCTCGCGGGCGCCAACTTCGCGGCGCAGGCGGTGGCGGGTGCGCTGCTGACGCTGACGCTGCTGTTCTTCTTCGTGAAGGACACCGAGCGGCTCGGGGGCTGGGTGCTGGCCCGGGTCTCTCCGTCGCGGCGTGACACCGTGCGCGCCGTGGGCCTGCGCGCCTGGGGAACACTCAGCGGCTACCTGCGCGGTGTCGTCATCGTCGCGCTGGTGGACGCGGTGGGCATTGGCGCGGGCCTGGCCATCATCGGCGTGCCGCTCGTGTTTCCGCTGGCGGCGCTTACCTTCGTGGGCGGGTTCTTTCCCGTCATTGGCGCCACCCTGGCGGGCGCTGTCGCGGTGCTGGTCGCACTCGTCACCAATGGGCCCATCGACGCGCTCCTGACATTGGCCGTGGTGCTGGGCGTGCAACAACTGGAGAGCAACGTCCTGGAGCCCGTGGTGATGGGGCGCGCGGTGCCGCTGCACCCGGTGGTCATCCTGCTGTCCATCACCGCCGGGGGCGTGCTCTTCGGCGTGGCCGGCGCATTTCTCTCCGTACCCGTCGCCGCGGTCCTTTCCGCCGCAGGCAACGAGCTGCGCCTGCGAAGCGAGGCGCGCGTCCTGGAGAAGCCTTCGACGATTGCGCCGCCGTGAGGCAGCGCTGCGTCAGGGGAAGCGGTCCACCACCTGGGCATTGGACCACGGATGCGCGCGGGTATGGCCGGGCCGTGAGCCCCGGTACTTGGACATGCCTGTCTCGTTGCCCAGGATGAAGCACACCGGGTACTCGCTGCCGTCTGGCGTCCGCGCGCGTGTGTAGCGGCCCTGGATTTTCTCGCCACCGGTCCAGATGCGCCCGTACAAGAGCGTGTTGGCTGGGAGGCGATCGATGGGCCCATCGAGCCGGCTGGTGATGGGGCCGTCGCTGACGACGATGCTGTAGTTCGTCTGGTACGAGTCGTCCGGCTGCTGGATGTCGAGCTGGATGTGCCCGCGGGACCTCAGGTCGAGCCCGAGTTGACGCATGGACTCCAGGGCTTCGGCAGGGCAGCGCGCGGGCTCGGGCCGGACCTGCGTGCCTGCGCAGGCATTGAGACTGATCGCTGTAAATGCTGCCAGCAGGTAACGATGGAGTCGGGGGACACAGCGCGCGTGGGGCTCGGTCGTGGACATGGCATCTCCCGGCCATGGCGGCTCGGCGGTGGAAAACGGAAGGGCCGTGGCGGGCGAGCCAGTGTCTGCTGGTCCTCCGGTCCGCGCCAGTTGCTGAACGGGATGAGACGGAGTGGGGGCGGCATGAGGCGGGCCCGCGAGCGTCAGTCCCCAGGCCATGCACGCAACCCACATCAGGGCTCCAGCGACTCGCACCCACCGGCTCTCGTGCCTCGGCTCCGGCGGGCTCGCTGGCTCCGTGCGAGGTTGCGTGTGGACCTCCGAGAACACCCGGCGCCGCAGCCAGCGGCCCATTCGATGGTGCTGAACCCGGGCCGCGCGTAGGGCCCTCGTATGGAGCAGGGCTGCTTCTTCTCCTGGTGCCACGAGGCCCCAGGTGTCCTCGTCGCGTGTCGTGCGTGTCGCCGTGGAGGGCCCCTCGTACCAATCGAACAGCGGGACGTCCCAGTCCGGTCCTGCGTGCGCCTGAGCCTGTTGGGCCTCCCGGGCGAGGCTCCCCGCGCTGTGCGGCCGGGCTTCGGGGGTGAACGCGAGCAGTCCCTCAATCCAGCGTGCGAGCGGCTCGGGCACACGGGGGTTGAGGGCTCTCAAGGTGGCGGAGGTCACTGGGGAGTGCGCCTTGTCCAGGACGAGCGGCGGATACTGCTCTACCACCAACCGGTGAAAGGTGACGCCCACCGCGTACAGTTCGTCCGCCACCGTGTAGGGGTAGTGCTCGGAGCGGGCGGTCTGCCGTGGCGCCTTCATGCTCCAGAGGATGGCCTGGGGGCTGCGATAGGGCCCGGTTCCGGGCGGCAGCCGCGCGGCGGAGGTGATGGGGGCGGCACGGGGATGCCAGCCCGCGCCCCAGTCCAGCACCACCAGCCTTCCGTGTTCCTCGACGCGAAGGTTCTCCCCCTTGAAGTCGCGGTGAAGCACCTGTCTGCGATGCGCGGCATCCAAGGCCCACGCGGCCTGCGCCAACAGACCGGCGACGTGCCGTGCCGTCGGATTGCGCGCCCGAGACCAGTCATACAGCGTGCTGCCCCGCACGTGCTCCATCACGAGGTAGGGATAGTCGGAGGCCCCGGCGCGCCAGGTTCCCGCCGCTTGCAGCCGCACCACGCCAGGGTGACGAAGCAGGTGAAGCGTCCGTGCCTCGCGCTGGAAGCGGGGGTCGCCGGGGGCATGAGCCAGCTTGAGCGCATAGCTGCGGCCTTCGGGGCGCGAGCGCACTTCATACACCGTGCCGTTGCCGCCGCCTCCGATGCGGCGCTCCACGCGCCAGCGCTCCACGCGAGTGCCGGTAGGCAATGCCTGTGGAGACAGCACGAGGGGGCCTGGGGAAGATGTGTTCGACTCCAGTCGCATGACGGGTTCCTTCAAGGCTGCCGAGCACGTCTACGGTTTCAGTCGCGTCCATCGCGCGCCGCGGCGCCGGTCCGTGTCCCAAAGTTCCAGTGCGTAGGCGGGGGGCGGGCGCGTGGGGGCGAGCCACTGCACGACGGCGACCGCGCTCTGGCCAGGCAACAGACGCGGCTCCTGCAGCAACAGGGGCAGCTCCATCGGCTCGCCTGTTGGACGCCCGTTCGAGTCCAGCGAGGTCAGCCGCGCAATGCCCGGTTGCCAGGGCGCCTCGCCCGGCGGGTTCTCCAGATTCACAGCGAGCGCTACCCACGAGCCGGAGCGATAGCTATCAATCTGGCGGACCTTGAGCTCCGCCTCGCTGGCTGGCGTATCCATCCACGTGCCGAGAACTCCCGTGATGCCGATGGCGCCAGAGAGAATGGCGTCCGCGAGGCCCGGGTGTGGCACCTGTCGGCGCGCCGTGGCCAGCCGGGCTTCCAGCAGTGCGTTGCGCTCACGCAGTGCCACCAGCTCGGCTTCCAGTTGCGTCACGGTAGCGGGGTGGCGCCGGACATCGATGACCGAGTCCACCACGTTGGCCTCGGTCGTCAGCTCCAGGACGAGCCGTTGTGGCGCGGCTGCGTCCGTGAAGCGAAGCACCAACGGCGGAACGCCCTGGGCAGGCATGGCGACGACGGGCTGGAGCAGCAAATGTGTCCCCGTGACGTCCAGCCGGGTGAACAGCCCTCGCAGGGCCTCGGGCAGCTCTCCTTCCAGCACGGCGTCCGAGTCGAGCAGCACCGTCGTCACGACGCCGGGCGCCAGCCGGAGCCGCTGGACGGGCTCGCCTGCGCCCGCGCTCAGGACCATGGCCCGCTCGATACGCCGCCAGCGTTTCGTGTTCGGCGTCTGGGCCAACGCCGCTGTGCCCAGCAGGAGCACCACCGCCGTCATCACCAACGAGCCAGGGGGGAACACGCAGTGGCAACCTCCAAGGTAGTAACCTACTCGACAGGGATGACACGGCGGGACGCTTGGATGAGCGCGAATGTCCCGCCTTCTTCGAGGAAGAACGCGTCTCCGTGTGGCACTTTGGAATGGGCGATGTCTACCTGAAAGGTAGTCAGAAGCGCACAGGACGTTCGGAGGTCGTCGGGAGCACTTCCTCCACGCGTCGGAAGAAAAATCACCGGGCCCGCGATGGGTTGTCCCGCGTGTTGGCGTCTTCCTCTTCGAGCGCCGCCTTTCATACCCCTGGGGAGGTGTCCACCGCCGTCCCTGGCGTCGCTATGAGGGAGCGTCATGGGAGAGCAGAGCGCGTCTCGCCTGGAGGGCGACCGCTATCAGCATCTGTTGAGCTGGTACGAGCTGCTTCGGCTGCTCGACGCGGGCAGTCCCTTCGCTCATGGCTATGTCGAGCACCCGGAGGCGGGCTCGGCGGACGACGTGACGCTGCACGCCCGGCCGGGCGCGGGCGTGGCCAGTCGCTACATGCAGGTGAAGTGGCACGTCGACCACCGGGATACCTACTCCCTTGCGGGGCTGGTGACGCCGCCTCGCGTGGGCAGCTCCTTGCTGCGGAAGCTGCTGGAGAGCTGGTTGCGCTTGCGGTCCCTGGGGCCCGTCGAAATCTGGCTGTTGAGCAACTGGGCCTCGGCGGCGGACCTGGGCCGCTATCTGCATGGAAGGGACCACTGCTTCACCGACGCGTTCTTCGAGCAGCCGCCGCGAGGCACCCTGAAGAAGCACTGGGCGGAGTGGGAGCAACGGCTCGGAGTATCGGCTGAGACGTTGCGGGCGTTCTGCAAGGACTTGCGCTTGCGGCTCGGCGTGGGCGGCATCGCCGACTTGGAAGAGCAGGTGGATGACCGGATGGGGCGGCTTGGCCTGCGCATGGGACGGCAGCCGCGCGCCATCGCAGTGGACGGGCTCAGGGAGTGGATCGAGCTGGGAGGTGGCAGGAAGCACGTCACCCCCGAGTCGTTGCGGGAGGCCATTCGCGCGTGGGGACTGCTGGCATCGAGGGAGGACACGCCCGCCGTGAGCCTCTGGATTCATGGGTGGGCGCGGCGAGTGTGGGAGCAGCCTCCCACCGAGGAGTTGGACTGGACGCCTCACTTCGACCGCGACACGCGGACGGTGCCGTCGGAGTCGGTGTGGCGGGACGTGTTGCTGCCTTCCCTGCTGGCCGTGCGGAAGCGGCTGTCGAGGCGGCCTGACGGCGCGTTGATTGACCTGCGGGGCAAGCTGCCGCTGAGCACGGTGCTGGCGGTGGGCTTCCACTTCCCGGAGGTGGGCGGCTACCGCTTCCGCGTCGAGCAGCCCACGCGAGGAGAGACCTTCTTGTGGCGCTCGGACGCGAAGCCGTCTCCGCGCAGGTTGCGTGTCACTGGGCACGAGGGCAACGCGGATGCCACGGGGCTGCTGGTGGTGTTCCAGATGACGGGGGATGCCCGCGTGGACGTGGAGCGCTTCATGGCCGAGCGGCCAGGGCACTTCCGTGCCGTGCTCTACCTGGAGCCGGAGGATGGGCCCCACGACGGCGCCGTCGGCTCGGATGCGGACGCGGTGGCGTTCGCCGTCCAGGCGCGCGAACAACTCCGGCGCGCGCGCAACGAGCTGCGCACTGCGGTCACTCATCTCATCCTTTACGCCCCCTCGGCGTGCTGCGTGTTCCTGGGCCAGCGGCTCAACGCCGTGGGCCCGGTCGTGGCCTACGAGCGCACCGGCTCAGGTGGCTACGCGCCCGCGCTCACGCTGCAGACAGGGTGAACGCCATGCCGCCGATTTCCGCCCGCACGTTTCGTACCGCGTTCAGCACTCCTCGTTTCATGACGCCGCTCCGGAAAGGTCCCTCAAATGCCTGCCATTGACCTGCTGTTCCCCGTGCAAGGCGGTCCGGTGCCGCTCGACCACGCTTATCTCCTGTTCTCCGCGCTCTCCCGTCACATCCCCGCGCTGCATGAACGCACGGACATGGGGGTGTTCTCGCTTCGAGGTGTGAACAACACGCGGGAGTTGCTCTACCTGGGGCGAGGCACGCTGCGCCTGCGGTGCCCAATCGAAGCCGTGGCTACGCTGCTGCCGCTGGTGAGCGCGCCGCTGGAGGTCGCGGGGAGACGCCTGTCCCTGGGCGCGCCCTCGCTCCATGCGCTGGAGCCTGTGCCCGCATTGTCCGCACGGCTGGTCACCTTCAAGCACGCGATGGATGAGTCTTCGTTCATCGTGGCTGTCTCCCGGGCACTGGAGGCGCTTGGCGTCCAGGCCACGCTGAAGGTGGGGCGCAGGCGCATCGTGCGCATCGCTGGCAAGAAGGTCGTGGGCTTCGCGCTCGAACTTCATGGCTTGTCGGCCGAGCACTCGCTGCGCGTGCAGGAGCAGGGCCTGGGAGGCCGCCGTCACATGGGCTGCGGCCTTTTCCTCCCGCCCGGCCGGGCGGCCCGTGTCCAGTCTCGTGGGAAGGCCGCGTGAAGCGGCTGTTGGCCAAGAGCACGGCCACGCCCGACAGACCCGAGGGCGAGGCCACGTTGTTGGGCCACACGGCCCTGGTGCTGTCAGCCGCGCGGAGGCTCCTGGAGCACCGGGGGCGCGTGTCGCTGCTGGCCGCGGGCCTGGACCCGGCGTTGGAGCCCCGGCTGCGGCGCATCGTCCTGCTGGCCGCCGCGCTCCATGACCTGGGCAAGTGCAGTGAGCACTTCCAATCCATGCTGCGCCGCCAGCGCGAAGCGCCGCAGCTTGTCCGTCACGAAGCGCTCTCGCTGTGGCTCTGCTGGCCAGGGCAGCCGCTCTCCGCATGGCTCCTGCAGGACGTGAGCGAGCGGGACCTGTGCCTGGCGCTGGTCTGCGTGGCCGCACACCACCGCAAGTTCCAGACAGAGGCCTTCGCGCCCGACGGCACCGGAGCGGGGCTGTCGCTGGAGTTGTGGGTCCAGCATGAAGACTTCGCCCGGACGCTGGGGCGCATCGCCGAGGAGCTGGCGCTGTCCGCTCCGCCACTGTTCACCGCGCCCATCGTGCTCCTCGCCACGCGGAAGGAGCACCCGCGCGACCAACTCCAGTCGTGGCAGGACGACTTCGAGCGGACCGTGCCCGCCGGCTCCGTGGACGCGCGGCTCCTGGTCGTGTGCAAGGCGTTGGTGCTCGCGGCGGACGTCGCGGGCTCGGCGCTCCCCCGGAGCGGAGAGAAGCAGGATTGGGTGGTCCGTCAGCTCACGGCGCCCCATCCCGCCGAGGCCCTGCGCGCCGTGGTCGAGCGCCGCCTTGCGGGACGCACACCGCGACCGTTTCAGGAGGAGGTGGCCCGCAGCGCCGCGCCGCTGACCCTGGTCCGCGCGGGCTGTGGCAGTGGCAAGACGGCCGCTGCGTACCTCTGGGCCGCAAGACAGCACCCCGGCCGTCCGTTGTGGCTCACGTATCCGACGATGGGCACGGCGACGGAGGGCTTCCGGGACTACCTCCACGGCGCGGACGTGGAGGCCCGATTGCAGCACTCACGCGCGGCAGTGGATTTCGACATCTTCGGACTCCGCGACGGCGCGGCGCCGGGGACGGGCTCCCGCGACCAGGACCGGCTCGACGCGCTCCGCTCCTGGGGCGCCGACGCGATGAGCTGCACGGCCGATACGGTGCTTGGGCTCGTCCAGAGCCAGCGGCAGGGGCTCTATGCCTGGCCCGGGCTCTGTGCGGCCTGCGTCGTCTTCGACGAAGTCCACGCCTACGACGACCGGCTCTTCGGCTGCCTGCTGCGCTTCCTGGAAGCCCTGCCGGGAATCCCTGCGTTGCTGATGACCGCCAGCCTGCCCGCCACGCGGCTCGACGCGCTGCGCGGCGTGTGCGCGCGCGTTCATGGCCGGAGCCTCGCGGAAGTCGAAGGGCCGGAGGACCTGGAGACACTGCCGCGCTACCAGCGGCTGGACGTCGCGGAGCCGTGGTCTCTCGTGGCGGAGTGCCTGCGAGACCACGGCAAGGTGCTGTGGGTCAGCAACACGGTGGATCGCTGCATGCGGACCGCCGAGGCCGGCACGTCGCACGGTGCGCGCGCGCTGCTGTACCACAGCCGCTTTCGTTACGAGGACCGCGTCCGTCGCCACGGTGACGTCATCGAGGCCTTCGCCACCGAGGGCCGCGCGGCGTTCGCGTCAACGACGCAGGTCGCGGAGATGAGCCTGGACCTGTCAGCGGATCTGCTCGTCACGGATTTGGCGCCCATCCCGGCGCTCATCCAGCGCTTGGGGCGGCTCAATCGCCGCAGCACTCCGGAGCGGCCCGCGCCCGTGCGGCCTTTCGTGGTGCTCCCCTTCGATGGGCCGCCGTACGCCGCGCCGGACCTGCGCAACGCGCGTGCATGGATGGAGCGGCTGGGAACGGGGCCGCTGAGCCAGCGGGACCTGGTGGACGCATGGGGGCCGCCCGGGATGACGAATGCGCCGCGGCGGCAGTCCAGCACCTGGCTGGATGGACGCTTCGACACCTGGCCCGCCCCGTGCCGCGACGGAAGCCCCAGCCTCACGGTCCTCCTGGAACAAGACGCCCGTGCCGTCCTGGACGGAGCGGTGAGCGCTCACCGGGTCACCCTGCCCATGAACCTGCCACCCGAGTCCTTCAAGTGGCGTGCATGGCCCCGCGCGGGCCGGCTGCCATACCCCATCCCTCCAGCGGACGCGCTGGACTACGACGGCCTGCGAGGTGCGCGATGGCGAAAGCCGTGAACCCACGGAAGAAGGCCTTGCCCGCTCCGCTCTCCATCCGGTTGTACGCACCAGGGATGACGCCGCTGCTGCGCGCGGGCGCGGGCGGGTTGGCGGCATCGCTCCGCGCCATCCTCGGGAGCGCTTCACCCGCCGCGCCGTGGCCCTCTCCGGTGCGGCTGGGGCCCGGGACGGCGACGGTGGAGCGGGAGGCCATCCACCTGGACTGGGGCGGCAAGGCACCGGAGGCCACGCTCCGGGCGCTGTTCGGCGCGTCATTCCAGGTGAAGCAGGGCTTCATCGACCTGCCGGGCACGCGCTCTCCCGGAGCGCCGGAGCCGCCGCCCGAGCTGGCCGCGGCGCTCCACGATGCGCTCAAGGTGACGTTCCTCCAGCATGGCAAGTCGACGCAGGGAGGCGCGCGAAGGCGCGTCACCTTCGAGGTGGACGCGCGGCCCGTCATCGTCGAGTCCCAGGGCTACGACTCCTTCGTCCACCAGACGGCCTGGCAGAGCGTGCTCGAGGCGCTGGAGGCGGGCGCGACGTCGCTGGCGAGCTGGGCCTATCCGGGCGCGGCGGAGCGGCACATCGGTGTGCGCGTCACCAAGGTGGAGTACACGGCGGCGGAGGCGCTCTGCGCGTGCTTCGCGCTGGTGGGGTGTGTCTCCTACAAGCTGCCGCAGCTCCGGGGCGGGGCCTTCGTGGCGCTGGCGCCCACGAACCTGGTCCGCTTCGCGGAGCTGCGCCCTGGGCCGACGCCCAAGCGGCTCCGTGACGTGGCGGTGGCGGGGGCGTCGGACGCGGTGCTCGCGGCTCAGTTGGTGATGGCGCAGGAGGCGGGGAAGAAGCGGCTGGGGGCCGTGCTCGGGACCACCGAGGCCGTGGCGCTGCGGCAGATGCCGTGGAACGCGCAGCAGAAGATTCGCGGCGCGGTGGTGCGGCAGGACGCCGTGCGCGAGGAGGTCCTGGACCGCTACGAGGCCGCCGCCGCCGCGCTGCCGCACACGCTGCGAGTCCGCAAGCCCGAGGGCAAGGCGACGGGCGAGGCGAGCTACTTCATCGCGACCAGCGCGCTGCGCGCCTTCATCACGGAGAACCTCGCGGCTTCACGCCCCTGGTACGCGGACTTCGCCACCGCGACGACGGCGGAGGGCCGCTTCATTCACGACTACCGCGACCGGGACAACCTGGGCGCGCTGCTGTGGCACGAAAGGAAGGGACTCATCGCCATGCATCCGTACCTGGGAGAGGCCGAGCAGTGGCTCGTCCAGAGCGTTCACCTCGCGCTCCGGAGCCGGTTCAAGAGCATTTATTCGGACACGAAGGAGAGCGCCCCGGCCACGCGCTCCAACCGGCTCAAGGGTGAGCGTGAGCGTTTGCGGCTGAGCTTCGCGGGGGCCAAGACGCCGGAGCAGGTGCGCGCGGCGCTCGCGGACCTGTGGAGCCGCGCGGGCACCAACCGTGAGCTCCAGGAGCATTGGCGGGACATCCTCCCGCTGCTGGGGCCCGAGCGGTGGCGCGCGGCCCGCGACCTCGCGCTGGTGGCGCTGGCGAGCTACCAGGGCAAGGGGGGCGAGGCCGCGGAACTTGAGGACGCGGACGAGGCCGCTGGCGCGTCCGAGCCGTCTTGAGCAGCTCCACACACTTTCCCGGAGTCCATTCATGAGCCTTCATGTCTTCGCCGCCTTCGTCACGCCGCTGGGAACCGCCGCCAACAACCGGGGCCTTACCGAGGGAAACATCACCAGCCTCCAGAAGCTGGTGTGGAACGGACAGGTCCACACCACCGTCTCCGCCGAGTCCATCCGCTTCGCCTTGCGGCGGCGCTTGAATGAGCAGGAGCCGTGCAACCGCACCTATGACGATGCGTCACGCGCCAACGCGTGGAAGGACGCCGCCTTCAGCGCCTGGTCGGGGAAGTCGAAGGAGAAGACCTATATCGATGATGACCTGCTGGGCTTCATGTCCGCGGAGGGGGCGAAGCAGGAGAAGGAGAAGGGCACGGCGAAGGTCCGCCGCGCGGTGCTGGAGGTGTCCCGGGCGGTGAGCCTCACGCCGTGGTCCGGGGACGTCACCTTCAACGCCGCGAGCCCCGGGGCCACGCCCTCCGCGCAGAAGAAGGGCAGCAACCCCGTGCCCTACGGAACGGAGATGCACGCGACGCGCTACCAGTACGGCGTGGCGCTGACGCCAGCGGCGCTGCGAGTGCCGGCCCGTGCCGTGACGGCGCTGAACCAGCTCTGCGCGCTGGGGCCCGTCGCGGGCAACCACGGCCGCTTCCTCTTCGACTTCAGTCCGGAGTCGGTCGTCTTCCGGCTCACTCAGGAGGCCGCGCCGCGCATTCTGTATGCCTTCGAGCCGTCCTCCCGCGCGGGGGGCGTGGAGCTCGCCGCGCTGCTGCGCAAGGTGAAGAGCGGCGACGTCCCCGCGAAGGAGTTGGTGTTGGGCGGGCAGATGGTGGAGGGGCTGGGCGCGGAGGAGCGCGAGGTGCTTTCGGGCGCGGAGCTCCACGCGGGCGTGGTCGCCGCCTGCCGCGCGGCGTGCAAGCGGCTGGAGGCGAGGAAGAAGTGATCGCGCTCGAACTGTCCGTGCCCGTGGCGTGCTGGCGCAAGGGCCGGGCGCGCGAGCTGGTGGAGACCGAGGTCCTGCCGCCGCCCGCGACGTGCTACGGCGCGTTGCTCTCGCTCGTCGGTGAGCAGGACCGTGAGCGGCACCGGGGCTGCCGCGTGACGGCGGGGTTGTTGAACGCGCCTGTCATCAGCACGGTGCTTCGCACCTTCTGGCGGTCGAAGAACCTGAAGGTCGCGAAGGGGAATGAGGAGAACGCCGCGCCGGACCAGCAACAGCTCGTCATCGACGCGCGCCTGGTGGTCTGGTGCGACAGCCGGGAGGAGCCGGACTCGGGTGAATCGCTGGAGGACCGCGTCATCCGGGCGATGCGTGAGCCCGGCTCCGTGACGCGGGCCGGGGCGTGGTCGCTCGGGGAGTCCACGCACCTCATCAATGACGCGCGTCTGCTCCCGGAGGGGCGGCCGCCAGCGGGCTGTCGGGCCTTCCTGACCGCGTCCACCGGTGCCCTCACCCTGCCGGTCTGGGTGGACCACGTGGGCACTCGTGGCACTCGTTACGAGGTGGGGCGGCTCGAAGAGGTCTTGGCTGCTCCCGAGGTCCAACGGCTTCCGCGCATCCCGCTCGCGGAGGGCGCTGGATAGGTGTCTGTCGTTGTCACGCGGTACCGGGGCGGGGGGCCCCAATACATGAACGCATCATCCACGAGTCCGAAGCCTGTCGTCGGCGAGCCGTCCATCCGCACGCACGCGCTGCATGCGCTGGCGTACTGCGAGCGGCTCTTCTACCTGGAGGAAGTGGAGGAGCTGCGCGTGGCGGACGCCGCCGTGTTCGCGGGACGGCGGCTGCACGTCCAACTCCAGGAGGAAGGCGAGCGCGTCGAGCTGGAACTGGCGAGTGAGGCATTGGGCCTGCACGGAAGGGTGGACGCGGTGAAGTCGCGGGAGGGGACGCTGGTCGTCTACGAGCACAAGCGCGGACGCCATGCGCCTGGAAGCGATGCGCCGGAGGCGTGGCCAAGCGACCGGCTCCAGGCGGGGGCCTACGCGCTTCTGGTGGAGGAGCGCTTCCCGGGGGCGCCCGTGGAGTGCAGGGTCCGCTACCACCAGACGGACACGACGGTGCGCTTCCCGCTGGATGAGGCGCTGCGGGGCACCGTGGTGGCGGCCGTGGCGCGTGCCCGGCTGCTGCGTGCGTCGCGGGAGCGGCCGCCCGTGACACAGGAGGAGCGCAAGTGCGCGAAGTGCTCGCTGGCGCCCGTGTGCCTGCCGGAGGAGGAGCGGCAGGTGGCGCGGGAGGAGCGGCCCCGGCTCTTTCCGGAGGATGATGTGCGGCAGGTGCTGCACGTCGCGACGCCTGGGACGCGGGTGGGGCGCGCGGCGGAGGAACTGGTGGTGACGCCACCCGAAGGGGAGGGCGCGCCGTCGAGGCAGCCCGGGCGCATGGTGTCGGCGCTCATCGCGCATGGAGCGGTGCAGGTGAGCGCGCAGGCGCTGGCGTACTGCGTGGAGAACGACATCGGCGTGCACTGGTTCACGTCCGGGGGGCGCTATCTCGGGGGATTGGGCGGAGGGGGAGGCAACGTCCACCGGCGGTTGCGGCAGTTCGAGGCGCTACGGCAGGCGTCCGTGTGTCTGGGGCTCGCTCGCCGCTTGGTGGCGGCGAAGCTGGAGGGGCAGCTCCGCTTCCTGCTTCGCGCCTCGCGCGGTGATTCGGAGTCGCGTCAGGTGCTGGCCTCGGCGGTGCGGGACTTCCGGGCGTTGCTGCCGAAATGCGAGGAGGCGCCGTCGCTGGAGGTGCTCCTGGGGTTGGAGGGCGCGGGCGCGGCGCGGTACTTCGGAGCGCTGCCGTACCTTCAAGGCGAGGACGTGGACACGCGGCTGCGCTTCGATGGCCGCAACCGGCGGCCTCCGAGGGACCGGTTCAACGCGGTGCTCGGCTTCTTGTACGGACTTGTCCACCGTGAGGTGGAGGCGGCCATTCGGGCGGTGGGGCTGGATGTGGCGTTTGGTTTCTACCATCAGCCCCGGGGCACGGCGGGGCCGCTGGGACTGGATGTGATGGAGCTCTTCCGGGTGCCGCTGGCGGACATGCCGCTGGTGGCCTCGGTGAACCGGCGGGCGTGGGACGCAGAGGCGGACTTCGAGGTGACGTCCGAGCACGTCTGGCTCAGCAAGGCGGGGCGGGCGAAGGCCATCGAGCTGTACGAGCGGCGCAAGCGGGAGACGTGGAAGCACAACGTGCTGGGGTACTCGCTCAGCTACGCGCGGCTGGTGGAGCTGGAGGTGCGGCTGCTGGAGAAGAGTGGACCGGCAAGCCGGGGCTGTTCGCGACGTTCCGCTTGAGGTGAGCCATGGCCGAGCCGAGGCGTTGGTATTTGATTACCTATGACATCCGCGACCCGCGGCGGTGGCGGAAGGTTCATGCCCTGCTGAAGGGGTATGGGGAGTGGTTGCAGCTCTCCGTATTCCGTTGCTCGCTGACGGACCGGGACCGGGAGAAGCTGCGCTGGGAGCTGTCGCGGCGGATGGACGCCGTGGATACGTTGCTGGTGATTGGGCTGTGCGGCGGGTGCGTGGAGCGCGTGCGCGCCATCAACGCGAAGGAGGACTGGCCGGAGGAGCCCGCACCGTTCAAGGTGCTGTGAAGCAGGCGACAATCAAGCACCTCGCCGTGGCGGAGGCCCGCGATGGCGAAAGTGGCGGATTCCCCTGTCGTTTCATGGGGTTGAGGCTCTTTGACAGGTGAATAGGTGCATGATCGATGAAAAGCCGTGTGGTTTCATGGGGTTGGCGATTCTGGGTAGGGTCTGGGATGGCCAACCTGGGGGACGGAGGGGGAGGTGCTTGAAAAGGGGTTTGTAAGGTGCCGGAATTGCTGGGAGATTCAGGCGGACTGTCCCGCTCGCCGTGATGCCGAAAGGCGTTGAGCACACGAGCCCAACGTTGACCATGGTGTTCAGGTTGATGTCCCGCTCGCCGTGATGCCGAAAGGCGTTGAGCACTCGCTATCCAGGTGCGCCATTTCCTCCGCGAGTTCGGCAGTCCCGCTCGCCGTGATGCCGAAAGGCGTTGAGCACGCCGTGCGGAAGTCGCAGCGGGACTTCGCGGTGTGTCCCGCTCGCCGTGATGCCGAAAGGCGTTGAGCACCGCCGGACGGTGACGGTGGCTTGTGCGACGGGGGTGGTCCCGCTCGTCGTGATGCCGAAAGGCGTTGGGCACAGCCAGAAGTCGTTGGCGTTCTGGAGCTTCACCGGCTTGGTCCCGCTCGCCGTGATGCCGAAAGGCGTTGAGCACTTGACCACCACGTCGAGGCGTAGGTGGACCCAGGTGTGTCCCGCTCGCCGTGATGCCGAAAGGCGTTGAGCACCACACCCTGCGGCGCACGAAGGAAGATGTATGGGGTCCCGCTCGCCGTGATGCCGAAAGGCGTTGAGCACT
>NZ_FNAJ01000035.1 GCF_900101905.1 Myxococcus virescens
AGAGCGTGTATGTGTTTCGCGACGGGCGCCACAGCCCCGCGCGAATGCGAGAGGCAAACCCCATGAAGACGCTCCGGTTTGGAATTGAGATTGAGACGGTTGGCGCCACCCGCCAGCAGCTGGCCTACGCGATTCAGAGCGCGGTGGGTGGACACGCCTCCGGCGACTACCGGGGTTGGCAGGTGACGGACACCCAGGGCCGCAGCTGGAAGGTGGTGGCGGACGCCTCGCTGAGCGGGAGCTCTTACAGCGGCGAAATCGTCTCCCCCATCCTCACCTACCAGGACATGGACGCCTTACAGCAGGTGGTGCGCGCCGCGCGCGAGGCCGGCGCACGCGCCGACGCCTCCACCGGCATCCACATCCACGTCGACGGCAGCCGCTTCGACGCGAAGGGCGTCACCAACCTCGTCAAGATGGTGCACAAGCAGGAGCGCCTCCTGGAGACGGCCCTCGGGGTGAGCGCGGCTCGGCTCGCCCGGTACTGCCGGCCCATCGACGCAGCCTTCCTCCAGCGGCTGGAGGCCCGGCGCCCCCGCACCCTCCAGGATGTGAATGAGGCTTGGTACGGGCGCCGCAACAGCATGCCCAACCGCTACGACTCCAGCCGCTACCACGGCCTCAACCTCAACAGCCTCTTCTTCCGGGGCACGATTGAATTCCGGTACTTCAACGGAACGGTGCACGCAGGCGAGGTGAAGGCCTACGTCCAGCTGGTGTTGGCCCTCGCCGCCCGGGCCCTGGCTTCGAAGGCCGCCTCCAGCAAGCGCCGCGACTTCAACCCCGCCACCGCCAAGTACGACTTCCGGGTGTTCCTCCTTCACCTGGGGCTCATCGGCGAGGAATTCAAGACGGCCCGCCTTCACCTCCTGAAGCGCCTGGAAGGCAGCGCCGCCTGGAAGGGCCAGCGCCGCGACAGGCGCGGCTCGGGAGGGGAAGGCACGCCCGGCAGCGAAGGCGCGCAGGGCGGCAGCGACAGCGCCCAGGGCGGCGTGCACGAGGCCCTCGCCGCCTGAAGCGGTTTTCACGCCGGGCCCTTGAGGGCGCTGGCCGGCAATGACTACGGCGGGCCGCGCGCCCGCCCTCAACACGGAGAAACCCATGCTCTACTTCGCCTACGGCTCCAACCTCGACAGGGCCCAAATGCGCACGCGCTGCCCCAACGCCACCGTCGAAGCCCGCGCCACCCTTCCCGGCCACACCTTGGTGTTTGGCGGGTATAGCCGCCGCTGGGGCGGCGCCGTCGCCAGCCTCCAGCGCGTGCGCGGCACCCACGTCGAGGGGCTGCTGTACCGCCTCACCCCCGAGGACTTGCGCGCCCTCGACGCCTTCGAGGGGCACCCCCTCGCGTACCGGCGCGCCATCCGGTTGGTGACGGACAGGGCCGGGAAGCGCCGCCGCGCGCTGGTGTACCTGCAGCCCGAGTCGAGCCTCGAGGCCTGGCCGCCCGCTGTCCGCTACTTCCGCGTCCTCTGGCACGCCTACGGACGCCTGGGCTTCAACCGCGCCGCGCTCGCGAGCGCCCTGGGAGGTGCGGCGTGAAGCGCGCTTCCCCCGCAGCAACGCGCGTCTTCGTCTACGGGACGCTGCTGTCCGGAGAGCCCAACCACCACCTCCTGCGTGGCGCCCGCCTTGTCGGTCCGGCGCGGACGCGGCCCTGCTTCACCCTCTACGACTACGGGCCATTCCCCGCCCTGGCCTCGAAAGGCCAGCACACCGTCGCGGGGGAAGTGTACGAGGTGGACGCCCCTATGCTGGCGGCGCTCGACAGGCTCGAGGGCCACCCCCGCTTCTACCAACGCAGCCCCATTACTCTCGACGGGGGCGCGCGCGTCGAGGCATACCTGTTTCCCAAGGCGCGGCTGGCAGGCTGCCCCACCATCGAATCCGGTTGCTGGCGTCGACACATTCAAGAGAGGAAATCATGGTAATCGTCATGCGTGACGGGCGTGTCCTCCAGGGCACTGCCGTCCAAATCGTGAAGGGAATGCAGGACATCGCCTTCGGAGTGGAGCGCTTGTCCTTGGGTGAGTACATCGACTGGGTGGTAGGCAATGCCCAGCGTTTCGAGTCCGTCGCGCTGCGCGTCCAGGGCGAATCCGACGAGGAGAAGGCCGCGTCGCTCGTGGAGGAGATGCTGCGCGAGGGCCTGGCGACGAGGGGGTGACGGTGCCCTCCCCCAGCGCCCCACATGAGGACTTCGCGCGTGCGCTACTTCCCGTTCAGCCCCTGGCGAATCGCCTCGCGCAGGGCTTCCCGCAGCAGGTACACCTCCCCCAGCAGGCGAAGCACATCCTCAGCCGCGCGCTGCAGCGGCGTCCCCTGTTCCGCGGGGTCGTCGCTCAGCAACCGCAGGTAGTGCCCTTCGAGCCCGTTGAGTTCCTCGTCCGTCATGGGGCGCCTGCCTACCGAGGGACGTGACGCCGTGTCCAGTCGGGGCGTCCTCCACTGCGGGAAGAAGGCCCTCGTGGGCCCCGCGCGCCTCCACAAGCACCAAGGCCTCGCGCGCGCCCAGCGCCGTCAGCGCAGCCTCCTCCGCCCGTCGATACGCGTCCTTCGCTGCGGCCAACCGCGTCCGCGCCTTGAGACTTCCGTCCAAGCACGCATACGCCCGCTGCAACTCCACCTCTACCCGCCCCAGGCGCTCCGCGAGTGCCCGCCGCTTCTTCATGCTCATGGAGAGGGTGGAGAGCAGGTGGCATGCCGCACCTTCACGGACGCCTCTTCACTCGGGACGTGCTGAGCGCCGGCCCAGTGCCCACGTCCGTCGGCTTGCACTCTCCAGTCCGGGCAGGAAGACGCCAGCCACCACCGCCCACGGGATGGAGTCCCTGGCGACATTGGCCCATGAATTGAACTGCCCCGAAGGGCGATGCCACTGAAGGGCGTGGTTCCAATCAAGCCAAGTAGCTATCGAGTTCTGCCCACAGACTGACGGTGACTTGCCGTGCGGGGTTCGGCACTCGTTGCCCCGGCCGCGCACTCTTCCTCAGTGCTCGCCATTGCCACCGCATTTGAAGCAATGGCTTTCACGCACCAACCCTATGTGCAAAAGGAAGGAATTCCCTCCATGTCAGTCCTTGCGGCTATACTTCCTGGAATAGAGGGGGAAGCAGGGAACATGCTTTTGGTAGACGTGCTGGAGGAGTATCTCGACGAGGCCGAGTTCCGGTGGCAGCAGTGGGAGAGGGCCCTGGAGGCGCCGGACTTCACTCTCGGCGAGGTGGCAACGCTCGAGGAGAGACTGCTCGCGCACCTGGAGGGGCTGGAGGACGAGTCCGCACTCGACACCGTGCTGCGCCCGGCCTTCGACTCGGAGGAAGCGCTGCGCGTCTCGGCCGCAACCTACGCGCTGCTGGGGCTGGGCCAGGTGGACGAGGTGCTGGTACGGCTGCGAGGTGCGGAAGCGCCCACCCGTGCCGCCATTCTCCGGGCGTTGGAGGTGAGTGAAGCACCAGGGCTGGCCCCTCGCCTCCTCGAATTGCTGAAGTTGGAGGACACGGTACTTCAGGCGGGAGTGCTGGAGACGCTGGCCTTCCGCCAGGAAGCGCCCGTGGAGGTGCTGGCGCGCTTCTTCACCCATGACGAGCCGCGGGCGCGAGTCGCCGCCCTGCGCGGGGCGCCTTCGCTGCCAGAGGAGACGGTGCGCAGGCACTTGCCCGCGCTGCTCGATTCGGCCCACCCCGGCATTCGTGCGGCGGCCATGGAGGCGGGCCTTGCCTCTGGAGTGCAGCTGGCCTGGGAAGCATGTCGTAAGGCAGTGCAGGCGCCCGGCACTCATACCCAGGAAGCCATGGTGTTGGTGGCACTGGGTGGTGACGAGACGGAAACCTCCCTCCTCGTGGACTTGCTGGAGTCCGCCGAGCTGCGTGCCCACACCCTCTGGGCCCTGGGCTTCAGCGGGCGGGTAGCGGCCATGGAGTCCTGCGTGAGGTACCTTGCGGTGCCCGAGGTGGCACGGCTGGCGGGAGAGGCCTTCTCGGCCATGACGGGCCTGCGCCTGGAGGGCGCCTTCGCCCTACCGCCAGGAGAGACGCCTGAAGGCGCGCCGGTACCGCCGGAAGAGCAGGAGAGCCTCGACGCCGACTTGACGCCCCGCCCAGAGGACGACCTGCCCTGGCCGCGGGTGGCGGCCGTGAAGGACTGGTGGACGCAAAACCAGGCGCGCTTCGCGAAGGGCACGCGCTACCTCCTGGGGCAGCCCTTCAGCGGCCAGGTGCTGGTGGAGGCGCTGGCGTCCAGCCCCATGCGACGCCGCCACGTCCTGGCGCAGGAGTTGGCCATCCGCACCCGCGGGCAGCACCGCATTCCTACCCGCGCCTTCACCCACCGCCAACGCGCGGCCCTCGCCAGGGCCCAAGGCGCCGCCCACCTGCGCGCCGCGCCCCTGGCCTCCACCCTCCGCTGACAGCCCATGCCCGCCCTGGAGAACTTCACGCCCTTCGCGGCCACCGACTTCCTCTCGCTGACGAGGGAGGGCGAGGAGTGCCTCGTCCTCGTCGTCGCCGGCAGCTTCGTCCTGCCTCCGGCCGGACGCACCACCAACACACCGCTGCCGGTATGCGAGGAGCAACTGCAGCCCGCCACCACGGACACGTATTGGGGCGAGCCGGAGAAGTCGAGCCTGCGCTACGAGTCGCAGTCGGCGTACACACGGCCGGGTACGGACGTGCTGCTGCACGGCCAGGCCTGGGCGTCCCGCGGCCGCAAGGTGACGCGGACGCAGGTGGCGGTGCGGGTGGGCACGCTGGAGACGCGGGCCACCATCTTCGGCACTCGCGTGTGGTACCGCGGCCTCATGGGGCTGAGTGCCTCGGACGCACTGCCCTTCGAGTCCCTGCCGCTGCGCTACGAGTACGCCTTCGGCGGCACCACGGCTTCCGGCCACGAGGCGCGCAACCCCGTGGGCCGGGGCTACTGCGCCAACGCGAAGGAGGCGCTGGAGAAGCCCCTCCCCTCCATTGAGGCGCCCGAGGCCCTCGTGCGCGCCTGGGCGGACAGGCCCCCACCGCGCGGCTTCGGCCCGGTGGCGCGGCACTGGCAACCGCGCCTGGGCTGGGCGGGGACATACGACGCGGCCTGGGTGGCAAAGCGCGCTCCCCTCTGGCCCCGGGATTTCGACGAGCGCTTCTTCCATGCCGCACCAGACGGCTTGCGCGCTTCGACTCACCTGCAGGGCGGAGAGCCGGTGGTGCTGGAAGGCGTCTCGCCCGACGGGCCATTGGCCTTCCACCTCCCCACTCACCGACTCCTGGCCCGCTGCACCTTCGCTGGCCGGCGGGAGAAGCGGCGAATGGTGCTGGACACGGTGCTGCTGGAACCGGACGAGGGCCGACTCGTCCTCACCTGGCGAGCGACGTTTCCAGCGCACCGGCAGTTGGCCATGCATGAGGTGAGCACCGTGCGGCTCATGGAGCCCTGGGAGGACGCGCCATGAGTGCAGCGCAGGTGGTGGGCCTGGGCCTGTGCACGCCGGTGGGCACCTCGACGCATATGACGCTGGCATCCTTGCGTGCTGGCCTCGTGCGCTTCGCGGAGACGGAGGTGCTGGACGACGTGGGCGAGCCCGTGCGGGCCTCGCGGCTGAGTCTCCTCGACGTCTCCCTCTCCCGCACGGAGCGAATGGTGGCCCTGGCCCGGCAAGCCATTGCCGGAGTACGGCCGCTCTTAGACGCCCTCCCTCCAGGGCGGGTGCCGCTGTACCTCGGACTGCCGGAGGCAAGGCCGGGCGCCCAGGTGGAGCAGGAGGCGCTGGTGGCGGCGCTGCGAGACGAGACAGCGGGACGGCTGGAAGTCGCGCAAGTGCACGAGTCCGGGCGAGCCGCCTTCTTCGAGGCCCTGGCCTCCGCCCAGAAGGATTTGCACTCCGGCCGCGCGGGAGCGGTGGCCCTGGTGGGCGCGGTAGATTCGCTGGCCGACACTGCGTCCTTGGAGGCGCTGGTGGGAGCGCGGCTGCACCTGGGGCGTCGAAATCCAGACGGGACGATTCCAGGAGAGGCCGCGGGCTTCGTCGCGCTGGCGCGGCCTGGCGCCCCCAAGTCCCTGAAGCTGGAAGCCTCGGGCGTCCTGCTGGGCACGGCGCTCGCTGTGGAGCCGAAGCCCTTCACTCAACGTGCACCAAGCGATGCGGACGGGTTGACAGCTGTCCTCCATGCCTTGCAGCGCGATGCCATGACGGGCGCGCGGCGCGTGGACGCGGTATTCGCCTGCCAGCCAGGAGACTCCTTCTGGGGTACCGAATTCACCCGCGCCTACCTGCGCAACACAGCCCTCATGCCCGAGCCCTTGCGCGTCCTCGTCGCGGGCGAAGGACTGGGAGACGCGGGGGCCGGTGCGGGCCCCATCATGCTGGGGGTGGCCCTACACCGGGCACGCTGGCGCCAGGCCGGCGCTCGCAGGACACTCGTCTATGGCAGTGCCGACAGTGGACGCATTGGCGCCTGCGTCGTGGAGATGATTCGAAGCGCCAAGGAGGAAGCATGAGCAAGGTCTTCGCCAACGGTCGCTCCATCCTGCACAAGGGGAGTGGCAACACGCACACCTCGGCGGCCCCCGACGTCTGCAAGGTGCCGACGCCAGGCGGGCCAGTGCCTACGCCCTTCGTCAACTCCGCCCAGGACTCCATGCTCACCAAGGGGAGCAAAAGCGTCACCATCAACGGCCAGCCGGTAGCGCTGACGGACTCCGAGCTGAGCGTCAGCTCGGGCGACGAGCCAGGGACGGCGGGCGGCCTCATCTCCTCGAAATTCAAGGGGAAGATGGCCTGGGGCAGCGGCAGCGTGGACGTGAAGATTGAGGGCAAGGGCGTCGTGCGCTTTCTCGACGTCACCCTCCACAACGGGAATACCTACAATACCACCT
Organism: Myxococcus virescens; assembly: GCF_900101905.1. Taxonomy (NCBI): domain Bacteria; kingdom Pseudomonadati; phylum Myxococcota; class Myxococcia; order Myxococcales; family Myxococcaceae; genus Myxococcus; species Myxococcus virescens. The sequence goes on from NZ_FNAJ01000035.1 coordinate 6,862, forward strand.
TCATCTCCAACGGACGGACTGCCATTGCCTACGGGGACGACACTCAGTGCACGGCCTGTGGAAAGGCCGTCGAAAGCCATCGCGTCCATGAGACGGATGAAGCCGTTGCGTTGAGCGAGGCGGTTTTCATGGAACTCATGAAGAGGCTTCATGAGCAGCGACCGCTTATAGAAAAGTACCTCCGGCTTCGAGAGGAGCGAAAGCAGGCAAACGCTAAGCTGGAAAAAGAGGGCCAGGAGAGGGCCCTCTCCGCTGGCATCCCTCAGATGGAGACGGAGGTGCGCCAACTCCAAGCAAAGCTGAATGAAGAGGCGGCAAACAAGCGCGACCTTCACACTGCACTTACCTCAGTAAAGAACAAGCTCAAAGAAACCAGGGACGAAGTCAAAAGGGGGATGGCGCCGCTTCAGGCCGACATCAAGGCCACCGTCGACAAGCTGACCCAGGAGATGAATGAAATCAATGCCAGGCTCAATGGAATGATGCCGACACTGAGGAAGGATGCGAAGACCGACACATACACTTCGGGCTATATGATTGGTGTCTGTATCTGCAAGTGTCCGCAGAAGCCGAGAATGCTGGCCGCCTGCTCAGGTGAGCCCACGACCGGATTTCGTGAAGCAGTGGCCGCGACACCATTCGAACTGGTTGAGGGATTTCAGATGAACCAGCGCCAGCAGGAAGGGCTTGCGAACGAAGGGCGCCAAAAATGGGAATGCGCCGCACCACAACTCCTCCAGGCTGGCGGCGCAGGAGGACACAAGGTTCGCACCATGTCGGAACGATTCTTCACGCCGATGCAAAGGACCACCGTGGGTGTAGCGCACCAGCGCGCCACCAACAATCATTCGCGGCGCGAATCGGTGGAATTTGGCCATGGGGAGACGGTTCCATCCTGCGAAACTTGCCAAAAGCTCATCCCTGAGATGCTGTGCGAAAACCACAAGGAGTGTGCCTGAGCCATGAGGGAATTGATTACACTACTCGAACACTACGTCCCAGAATATAGCAGCCAAGTTCAAGGAGCATCAGACTGGGCTCTCGACAATTTGGAAGAAGCCTTCGGCCAACCGCTCCCTGAGGTCTATCAGGATTTCGCCCGCGAGATGGGGAAGAACGGAGGAGCACTCCTTGGTCATGTCGATGCCTATGATCCGTTCGACGTTGCTGACAAGTATCAACTCGCAACGGAGGACAATCCTCCGCGGCGATTCTTCTTTGTTTTTGGGGACCCCGATCCTCTGAGTCCCTCTCACTACTGGCTTGATCTAGAAGCTCCGTCCGAAGACGGGGATTTTCAGGTGGTTCGGATCCCATTGTTTCCGGATGCATGGAAGACAAAGCTGGACCGGAGGTACTTCAGCTTTCGAGAAATGCTCTACATCTGGGCAATGGAGCGCGTCTGCCTACCATGTTTTCCCCACCGACTTCTGTACCAGCAGGGAGAGACGACAACAGCCGAGGAACTCGCCCGTTACCTTGAGAAGATGGGCTTCGTCCGCCTGCCCTATCCTCGGAACAGCATGCTTTTCGAACGGGACGACGCCGCCGCTGGACTCTATCGCGCGCTCAATAGCTCGCGCTTCGAGTTTCACGTAGGCATGCGCAGTCCCGACAAGCTCAAGCATTTCCAGGCTGTCCTTGAGGATAATACGGACCTCAAGAAGTCCATTTGGGAGCCATAGCGCTCATCGTGTGTGACGGACAAGGCGAGAGCGCTCGGCACCGCGATGGCGAGCTCCGTCCCACTCTGGAACTGAACGGAGACGATGGGCTCTGACAATCTGGCCTACAGCGTCGCGTCCCGCCCCTACTCATGCGGCGCAGAAATTGGGCATGTACCGAACGCTTTGCGACGAGGCAGAGTGGTACCCTCCATGGACACCCGCAGCGAGATTGAGCGCTTCCTCCGCACCGGCGACTACGACGCCCACAGCGGGGCTTGGCCGGGCGACATCCTCGAAAGGGAGAGGCGGGCGCACGACGAACTCCGTCAGTCCCTCGCCATGGAGGTGCAGCGACGCACCGCGGGCATCGGCGTCCCGGAGAAGCTCCAAGGCCTCGACGTCGTCGCCCTCACCCGCCGCAAGGTGGAGCCCATGGTGCGAGGCCTCTTCCCCAGCGCGGAGCAGGACGCCGTCCTCGCCGTCCTGGAGCGCTCCGTCGTATTCCTCACTCCGGCCAACATCTCCCAGGTGCTGCTGAAGTCCTCCTGGCTGAATACCGCCTGGGACTTGGCCAACCTGTACCTCCTCAGCGTCGGTGCCGAGCTGCTGGGCGAGGACGCGCCCCGCCTCCTGGGCCTCAGCGAGCACACGACGTGCTACGTCTCCCTCTCGTACTTCGACGAGGAATCCCCCTTCGCCGACTTCCTCGTCCATGAGGCGGCCCACGTCTTTCACAACTGCAAGCGCCGCACGGCGGGCCTGCCCGAGACACGCCGACGCGAGTGGCTTCTCGACGTCGACTTCCGGAAGCGCGAAACCTTCGCCTACGCATGCGAGGCGTACAGCAGCTTCGTCGAGGCCGGCCGCAGCCCTCAGGAGCGCCTGGCGCTCGCCGAGGAGTATGCGGCCCGCGCGGCGCCGTCCGATGAGCGAGTGTCGGTGGCCGAGGTAGTGGAGCTCGTCCGCGAGGCCGCGGCGGCAAGGAATGGGTGGAAGCGCATTCTCGCGCGGTGCGCTCCAGAAACACGCGACGTGACGCGTGGCACAGTGAAAGGAGTCCTTTCCATCAGCCGGTGAGGAGCCGTCACGTCGTTCGTGTGAATCCTCGCTCCCTGCGCATCGACTACGACTCCGGCCTGAGAAATGGTAATCGTCCTTGGCGATTGATTCACCAAGGTACTGGGACTGCTCACCGCGCAGCCGACAGCACGTGAAGGACAATGTTTCACATATGAAGAGACTTCATCGCCATCGCGCTTCGCAGGTATTTCCGAAAACAAGGCAGAGCGTTCCCGGTCAGGCCTCTCCGGTGCCGTCCATTGAGTCCGCGCTCCGCACCGCGATTCGGAGGGAGGCCACGGGCCCCGTGGCCTCGCTCACTGCGGCCCTGAACCGCCTGGCGAACCGGCTTGCCCGAGAGCCGAAACAGGCCCAGCCGGCGCGCACAGGCCGCAACACGGGGCCCACGGTGGCAACCAGGCCCGTCCCAGCCCCAGTGGAGGCCGCCCCGCCCGCAGCCGCAGCTCCCGCCCCCACGGCCAGCGCCTGCGCCGTCATCGGCTGCAAGCGGCCCCTCCGTAGCCAGGGCTACTGCGCCGCCCACTACCAGAAGCGGCGCCTCATGATGGCCACGGGCCGCCTGCACGCCGCGTGGGTGGAGGACGCCGCGCCCCACAGCATCCCTGAAGTCATTCTCCCGCGCGGGCGCAGGCCCAAGGCCGACGCCGCGCCTCCTGCTCCGAAGCCGCCCGTCAGCGCCACCCCTCGCATGTGGGTGCGCAAGAAGGGGGCAGCAGGCGCGGACGGCACCTCCGGCCAAGGGACGCCAACGCCTGCCGGGCAGCCGCCCCTCGCATCGGAGCGCGAGCGCGCCACGGCCACCGCCCAGCGTTGGGCCAACGAGTTCCGCTCGCGGACGCGCCGCGCCTGAATCGCCCCGCCCGCGCCAGGCCCCCTCCTACCCCAAGGGGGGCACCCGTTCACGCGCGGTGGCGTCAGTGCCGTCCATCCGGCTCGACGGGGACCAGGCGCCCGCCCTCCGTGACGCGCACCACGTGGGCGGGTGCGGTTGTGCCAGCTCGGCCACACACGACTGCGTCGAGCCGCTGGTTCGTCGTCCCCACCACCAAGTCTCCCCCACCATCCAGTGCGTATGCCATCGGTGCGCCTGGGAGAGTCACCCAAGGCGTCGCACGCCACCGCCCCTCAGACGAGTCGACACGCACCAGACGTCCGGCTCCGCCATACATGTGTGCGAGTCCCTCCACCACCACGAGGGCGCCGTGCATCCGCACGACTCGCAGGGGGTTGGCCTGGGGCTCCTCCAGCACCGTCACACGCCCGGCCTCATGCACTTCCAGCGCGCCCCCAAACTCCCCGTCGTCCCATCCGACGAGGCAGGCCTCTCCCATGGCTTCGAGGACGGACGCTGAATCCCCACCACGCACAGCTGCACACGGACTCCCTCGTGGGGGCGCCTTCGGCTTCCCCCAGTGCAACTGGACAGAGGTGTGTCCCTCGCGCAGCGTCCAACCCCCGCTGCGTCCAGGAATAATGCGGGCGCAGTCGATGGACTCCGCATGCCGCACCTCCTGTTCGGCGAGGCCTTGCAGGGCCAACCTCGCGTGGCTCCGCGCCACCGGAGAGGCGTGCGTCGTCACCACCCGCTGGAGCAGCGGCACCAGCTCTTCTGCATGGGCCCTAAAGGCATAGCTGCCCAACGCATAAACGGCCGCGGCCTGGACTTCGCTGTGCGGCGCGTCCACCGCTTGGCGCAGCGCCTCGAGGGCGGCTGCGTCTCCCACGCGTCCAAGGGCCTCCGCGGCCCGCGCGCGCACCCAGCCCTCCTTTCCCGTGGCCAGCAGCCACAGCAGCGGCACCGTCGCGGCTGGCCGCGCCACGTCCCCCAGGGACGCGAGGCTCGTGAGGGCCCGGGCATGGCATTCAGGCACGGCGAGTTGGTGGAGGACCTCGGGCACCGCAGCAGGGCTCTCAAAGGCCACCAGCGCCTGCAACGCCACGGGCGTGAGGCGCACGTCCGCCCGCTGTAGCGCCTGGAGCGCCTCAGGGGCGGCCTCCGCCCCCCGGCGCGCGTAGGCCGCCAATACCGACGCCACGTAGGCCGCTCGCGGGGTGCACCCGTCGAAGATGGCTTCGCAGCTTGGCACTGGGGCTGAGGGGCAGGACGTTCCTGGCGGGCGCCGGAGAGTGGGCTCCGCCAGCTCCCGCGCGAGGAGCGTCCGCAAGCGCGGGACGGAAGTCTCCGTGTACGCGGAGGCGCGCCGGGCGAGCACGTAGCGGACCAGCACCAGCTCCTCCCAGCTCGACTCCGGATTCTCCAGCACGTCCAACAGCACCGGGGCCAATGTCGGGCCGAGGTGCTCCAGCGTCGACGTGGGCGACTCCAGGAGGTGGCGCACAATGGCTGGAGCTGCTCGCTCGTCATCGAGAGAGGAGAGCGCGTGCAGGGCCATCCCACCAGGCTCTCGCTCATACGCCCTGAGGAGCGCAGGCAGGGCGCCCTTGGCCTTCTCTTCCATGTTCGCCAGCGCCTGTGCCGCACCGCCGCGGACGCGACGGTCCGCGTGACGAAGAAGCAGAATCAGATGGGGGACGACGTCCTCCCCCACTTGCCCCAACTTCCATGCAGCACATGCCTGCTCCGGCGGAAGCCACTTCTCCCCCGTGTCGGGACCGTGGAGTTCCTGCAGTAGCGCAAGGCACGCGTCAGCCCCCTCGCAGCAGCTCTCCCACGTCCTGGTGTCTTCCCGCTTCCACCGCCGGGAACACCCCAGCGACAGCGCCACCACCATGCACACGAGTCCGGCCACCCAGCGGTGGCGCCCGGACTTCCCCCCTCCCTCCATGTCATCGCCTCTCAATCTCCCTTCGCTGTGAAGGGACTCCGAACCAAACGCTTCCGCCAATCACGAGCAGCGCAACGAACAAGGCTGCGCTCAAGGTGCCTTCATGACGCGCGTGCCGGCCACCCAGTCGTGGAGACACCGCCGCTCCTCGCCAACGATGAAGAGCGCATCCACAAGGCCGAACCAGACGCAGTAGCCGCAGAGCGCCATCGGGAGGGCGTTCCGCAGCAGCGCAATGCGCCACACCTCCGCCGGACGGCCGTCGCTTCGGACGACGCAGATCCCCAAGAGCCTCTTACCGAGGCTCGCCCCGGTTCCTCGAATCAGGTTCGCCTGCACGAGCAACACGAAGACCGCCGGGATGTAGATCGCTGGGGCCTGCATCGCATCCTCGCCCGGTAGCGCCAGGCACCGGAGGACGCCCAGGAGCAGGGACGGGAGCACGAGCGCGGCGCCATCGACAAGACTTGCCGCGAGCCGGGCCCTGCGCGGCGCCAGCTCAGGAGCCGCATGAAGGCACCGGAAGCACAGGCCCGCACTGGACGAGGCACAGAAGGCGCAGATGAAGGTGCCGCAGCGAGTACAGGCCAGGGCGGCGGAGAAGCCAGGATGCTCGGAGCATGGGGACTCCGAAATCGACTCAAGGGCCTCGCGGAAGTTGGACATGGAGGGCCGCAGCACAGCTACGCCCGCCCCAAGGCAGCAAGTTTCTTCGGCGAGAAGTTCCCGCCTGCGTCAACAAATGCAACCCAACAGGTTTAGTCTACTAGACCATCCGAGCAGCCCTCTTGCCACCCACTGGTTACCTCGGCGCCCGATTCCGTTGCCTGGTAGCGCGTCCAGCTCAAGAAACGCCCCCCCGGAGCGCACTGCTCCAGAGCCGTTCCTCCAAGCAGAGGCCCGCGTTCCAGCGGATGCGGTGTTCCCTTTCGCGCTCCCTCCAGGAGTCCGCGGTCCCAACATACTTGCCGATGCAGGAGCTTGCCGCGCCCATTCCCCCGTGAAACCCCGCGTACTCTCGCGAGCATTTCAAACATCTCGAATTCGGTCATCCTCCAGGCCAAGAGGACTTGCTTCAGCCGGAAGTAAGAGTGTGTATGTCTCTCGCGACGGGCAACCGCGCCCACGCAGAGCGCGAGGACGACGATGAAGATTAAGAGCACCACTGCCTTCCGGGCCTACACCACCATGCGCGCGAACCAAGCCATCGCCACCAAGCGCTTCATCGTGAAGTCGGTGAACAAGGACGGTTCGAACAGCCGAATGGCACCCACCCAGGCTGCTTGGCAGCTCAACACATTCGAAGAAGCCGAAGCCGCCGAGGCCCGCCGCGCGGAGCTTGAGCGGCTCAATCCCGGCTCGCGCTTCGCGGTCGTCCCGCTTTGACGCCCCTGGGGCCGCACAGGCCCGCGTGCTGCCGTCCAGGGCGCTGCCCCCGCATGAAGCTCGGCGAACTGTGCCAACTACATAAAATTCGGGACTTGCTCCTGCGTTCCGCCGAGTCGGGAGGGGGTCCGTGCGCAAAGCTCGACTGGACGCATGTGCGTGCACCAGAAGTGACCATGACAATGGACCACTCTCTGGACGACACGTACGGATTGGACGATGAAGCTTACGCTAAGATTCACCGGATTCTCGACGAACTCGACCCCGGGTTGCGCGACAGCGTGAACCGCATCCACCGAAAGCTGGCCGCAGAGTTTGCGCGAGGTGGACGGCCTAGCAAGCTCTCCGCGCAAGACTTGACCATCATGCGTCGCGTGGCATACACGCTACGCGAACAGCCAGAGTTCGAGAGCGTTCCACTAAAGACTCTCGACATCCTGGTTATGATGGCCGCGCCGCAAGCATGGGTTGAGGAGGAGCGCCGCAAGCTCGGCTCCACGTAACCCGTTCCTCATCAGGTCAGTGCACCGCCATCCGCTGGCCATCCCTCCACCGCAAACGCTCACCGCCCGACTCATCCGAGAAGTGAGCAGTCGGAGAGCCACACAAAACTGGACACGTGACGCCCTGACCTTCTTTCAGGCTCGGCTCGCCAGGAAGCGCCTCGCCTCATTCAAACACGTCTATCGGCGTTCGAGCCGGAGGAGCCGCAGGCGCCGCTGGAGGTTGCTCGGTGCCAGCATCCACGATGACGTTGCTTACGGCAGCGGCTTTCTCAGAGGGCTTCCGTTTCGGCTTCTGTCGCCTACGTGTCGGCTGTGCCGTCTTTACAGGAGGCACAGAGGGGATTGGAGTCACAGCGGCAGGTTGCGGCTGAAGAGGAGGCGCCGCCATCATGGGAGCCTTGAGCACCCACATACTCAATGCCGCCCCTCCGAGCACGACCACACCTACACCGGCGAGAACCGCCCGCCACCGGCGACGAACCCATGACGTACTCTGAGGCGCGTTTGCCACCACTGGCCCTGGAGCGGAAGGCGCCTGGGCGGGCGCATTCGCCTCTCGCACAGCCTCCTCGTGGCGAAGCCGCGCGGGCGCCATTTCCACAGCATCACGGCGAAGCCGCTCCTTTCGTGCCTGGTTCAACTCGTGGAACAGCTCTCCCACCGCTGACGGAGCGGGGACGAAGAATGAAGCCACCCGCTCGCATAGAGGGTGATCTTCCGCATGCCCAATCGCGACAACAACAGGGATGGATTTCGCCACCTCCGCAACGACCCGCACCACTGCAGGGTGGCTGAATGGGAGGAGCTGCCATTTCTCCGAAGTCCCACCGCGAGCAAGGACGATGGCGCGAACATTGGGCACTCGGGCTGCTTGGCGCACGCCCTCCGCGATGCTCTCCGCGGAGCCCAAGTCCACGTACTCGAACTGGGGGAATCCTGGTTCGAGTGCCTCCGCCTTCTCCAGGGTTTTCCGAATGTCGTGCTCTACGGCCGTGTTTCGACCAGTGACAATGACGGGGCACCGAATGGTGCGCGTTTCCTTCACCGGTTTGTGCCCAACCAACGCCGTTTCGAGGGCCTCTTGCCACTCCTTGTAGCGGGCGGACTTTCTACCAAGGTGCGTGATGGATGTGATGCGCAGGCGAACCGGCTTCGGGATGGTTTTCGCTTCTTGATTCTCCTCGAAGTCCCCCCTCACCACGACCATGTCCCCCTCCGTCGGAATGGCGAGGTGCGAGGAGAGAAGCGCATTGATGTTGACACTGTCGCTCGTCCGCAGGAGCCACAGGAAGTAGGCACCATGCTTGCCTCGCTCAACGGAGATGACCTCGGCTTCGAAGTGACTCGGTCCGTGCGCGTCGCTCACCACCGCCTGGAATGGGCTCTTCTTCTTGCTGCCTCGTCCTCTACCAGTCGAACGACGGAAACCCGCCATGCCAGCCCCCGAGAGGAGTGCATTGAACTACCTGCTGGGGTGGCTACCTAGCAGATGCGTCTGACATGCCCCCACAGAACCCCCATTGGGGCGATTCAGCCTAGCCGCTGACCCAGCGCGTCAGGGAACTCGCCATGGCGTTGGGAATGACGCTGGCGGGAGCCGTCCTGGCGCCGCTCGCCGGTTTCATCGCGGTGGCCGCCCCGGCTCTCGCCACCCGGCTCGGTGAGCCCTGGGCAACGCTGGCTGGCTGGCTGAGGTTTCCCCTCGCGGCGCTGCTGATGAGCCTCTGGGCCGTCCTCTACTCCGTGCTCCCGGATACCCAGCAGAGGTTCAAGTTCATCACGCCCAGCTCCGTGGCGGGGGTGCTCGTCTGGCTTGCTGCTTCGCTGGGCTTCTCCTTCTTACTTATGTCTCCCACTTCAGCACGTTCGGCATCACCTATGGAGCCCTGGGAGGCATCATCGTCCTGATGTTGTGGATGTGGATCTCCTCGCTCGCGCTGCTGCTAGGCGCCGAGAACAACGCCGTCCTCGGTCGCCGTTCCTCTGAAGACAAACGCTGAGCCCGCTCCGGTCCGAGCAGACGGCGCGGCGGCGGTCGACAAAGGGGCAATGCGCACGGCCGGCGAGACAGCCGTCTCTTGCGGGCGCGGCCCAAAAGGGGCCCGGTTGCCTGGGGGCTCCGCGGGGCCAGGGGCCGCTCATCTTACAAGGGCATGAAGAGAACCGCGCACTCCGTCCCCCGTGGCTTGAAGGTCGCGCTCGGTGTTGGGGCCGCCGTGCTGGTGCTGGCTGCCGGCGCGCTGGCCCTGAAGCCGTCGTGGATCGCCGAGCGTCTGCGCGGGCAGCTCGAGGCCATCGCCACCAGCGCCCTCGGCCGTCCTGTGAGCGTCGAAAAGCTCGATGCCCACTGGCTTCCGAGGCCCGGCGCCGCGATCACGAACCTGCGGGTCGAGGGTGACGGCAACGAGCCACCGTTCCTGGAGGCCCCACGTGCGACTGCGACCGTTCAGCTCTGGCCGCTGATTCGGAGTCTCGGCAAGGATGTGCGCGTGAGCGCGCTGAAGCTCGATGCCACGAAGCTGAACCTGGTGCGGCGCGAAGACGGGACGTGGAACCACGAATCGCTCGGGAGCACCCGCCCGAGGTCCGAGCGAGGGGCGTTCGTCGAGGACCTTCGGATTCGAGATGGCGTCGTGAATGTGACCGACCTGCAGGCGGCCGGAGGCACCGCCGCGGTCGTGCTTCGGGAAATCGACGCGGAATTGAAGGGCCTCGGACCGGGTCTGTCGTTCGAGGGCGCCATGAAGGCAGCGCTCGCCGCATCGGAGCAGAACGTGGCGATGGACTTCAAGGTCGATCCGCTCCCCGCCGGGAAGCTCCAGCCCGGCCAGCCGGTGCCCGAGGTGACGCTGCACCTGCGCGGCAAGGACCTCTCCGTGAACGCATTCCGGAACTTCCTGCCTCCGAGGGCGGCTGGTTATTTCACTGGCGGCCGGATGGACATCGGCGCGGACGTGAAGACCGACCAAGGCGAGTACGCGCTCGCGGGCCACGGCTCAGCGAGAGAGTTGAAGCTTCGCGGTGAGCCGGCGAGCGGCTCGTTCGCATTCACCTCGCGCATCGACCCGGCCAATGCGAAGGCGGCGAAGGTGGACTTCACGCAGATTGCGCTCAAGGGCCCCGGCATCCAGCTCGGCGGAACGGCCTCGGCCTGGATGGCGCCCACGCGCGTGCGCTTCGCGCTGCAAGGGCAGGAACTCGACGTGAAGCACCTGCTCGAAGTGCTGCCACCGCAGCCGAAGGATGAAGAATCGGACACCGCGCTGCCTGCCTCGGTGCGCGCGCAGTTGGGGAAGGTCGATGTGGGAGGAACACTCAAGCTGGCGAAGCTCCACCACGGTGCGCTCGTGGCCACGGACGTGGACGCGCAGGCGAGGCTGGATGACGGCGTGCTCCTCGTGCAGCGTGGTGGCGCAACGCTCTATGGCGGGCACGCTGACCTCACGGGGACCCGGGTGGACCTCACCAAGAAGCAGCCGGAGTGGACACTCAAGGTGGTCCTCGCCGGAATGGACACCGCGAAGGCCTTCCAGTCGCTTTCGGGACACCCGTCACTGAGAGGCAAGGCCAGCGGCGAGCTTCAACTCACCGGTACCGGAGTGGATTGGGCCCAAGCGCGGGACAGCGTCACCGGCGGCGGGAGCGTGCAGCTTCGCGACGGTGCCCTCACGACCGCAGATGTCGGTGCGGAGGTGGCTCCGGTACTGACGCGGGGCTTGGAGGCACTGGGGCTCAAGGACGCGACTGGCACGGTCCAGAAAGCGGCGCAGGGCACCCGACTGAACGATCTGAGCGCGCAGTTCCGGGTCCAGGGCGGATGGGTCGCGTTCACGAAGCCCATGGCGTTCCAGTCGGACATTGGCAACGGGACCCTGGATGGCCGGGTGGGCCTCGATCAGCGCCTGGAGCTCAAGGGCACGATCAACGCTTCCGAGCAGTTCGTCTCGGCCATCACCCGCGGTGCGATTCCAATGAAGGCGCCGGTGACGATCCCACTCACGATCACGGGCACGCTCAGAGCGCCTGAGGTGAAGCCTGGCAGCACGCTGGACGTCGCCAAGGGCCTGCTGCCAGGGGGGCTGCGGCAGAAAGGGAGCGATAACCCGGTGAACCGAGCACGCAAGGGCCTTGGAGACCTCTTCAAGCGACCGAGGAAGTAGCGAAGGCGCTTTGCCTCCCGGCAGCGGGCGCCATCATCATCGGGACGCGGCTTCACCGTCTATTCGCGGTTCGAAGCAGGGCCAACGCTGACGTGGGACCGATGGACCAGGAACCAGGTGGCGCCGACGGACAGCAGGAGCAGCGAGAGGGGCAGAACCCTCGGAAAAGTCTCCGCTTCGAGTTCCATCACCACAATCTTTCTGACGACCGCGATCAGCGCAGCCTCCATCACCGTTGGCACGATGCTGCGGTTACGCAGATGTGCGATTCCAATCTTGAAGAGCTCGAGCGCGATGAACACCACCAACCCGACATCGAGCAGGTGCGCGATGGCGGTAGCGTCGAAGGTTCCCGCCAAGAGCCCCCTGCGCACAATTGCCATGAAGAACGCTGCGAGCCCGAGCACGGCAACGACGGCCGTGCCAATGGTCACGCCTACGCTGAGGCTAGCTTCGATGCGCTCCAGCCATCGCTCGATAGTGCTTCGCGCGCCCATGTTTCCCCCGTGGTTGGCAGACTCCGCGCATCGGTGGGATGGCGGATGAAGTCCACCGGCAGTGGAGTGTACCTCCTGTGCTTACCCAAATTCGGGCGCTGCGTCATGGGTGCGTCACGGCCATCTTCGGCAGCGCGTCAAGGCCGGTGAGCGAGGCGCGCGCGAGCCCCCCTGTGTCAGGGAAGATGTCGCCTCGGCTGACGTGCCGAGCCGACGACACACGATTCGGGACGTACCCAGGAGGCCTCTCGCACGTACTGAGCCGATAGACCCAGGCCCTGCTTGAACGTTCACCTGAAGCGCACTTGCTTCGTGCCCTATTGCCGTACACAAAGCCAGCGCAAGCGGCGTGGCGCTTCTCCATTCATGAAATTTATTTCCGGCGACATGTAGTTTCATGCCTAGTCCGGCACAGGATTTCGCATCCCTCCGGGTGTCCACTGCCCTGCAGCAGCAGTCAGCAGTCGCTGGCTGGATTTTCGCCACTCGCGCGAATCATTTCATCCGCTGGCACAAGGGGTGCTCTCCCCGTTCGTGCGACCGCCTGCTCGGTCGACAGGAGAGTGCCCCCATGAAGAAGTGCATTGGTCTTGCGCTGGCGTTGACACTTGCCGCCTGCGGTATGGGACAGAAGGACGAAACACCCTTGAAGGACCCGCCGGAGGACGCCACGGCGCAGACCGTCGCGGTGCGACTGCTTGGCGTCCGTGGCTCAGGGCCCGTCCGCGTTCAAGTCGCCACGCTGGAGCTGTCGGTCGACGGCAACGCGCTCCCGGTTCGGCTTGGTGGCAACGAGATCGATCTCGGCGATGATCAGAATGCGTGGGCAGTGACAACGTTCGACCTTCCAGTCGACGCGCGAAAAGTCGCGATCAAACTGAAGTTCCAGTCGGAAGGCATCGTAGAGCGCAACGGCAAGTCGCAGTTGCTCGACCTGAGCGGACCGCCGGTCTCATTGATCGCGGACGCCGCTCAAATCCGAACGCGCAGCAAGGTCGTGCTTGAGTTCGATCTCTCCCGCTCACTGGTCGACCGTGGCGAACAGGTCTTCATGCTCCCGGAGTTCATCGTCCGCTACTGACGCGACCGCGGGTGACATGTCCACACGTAGAGAACACGACTTGAAGGAAATCAAAGAAGGCTGATGGTGGGGGGAGTCATGCGTTTAGGATGGTTTGTAGCATCTGTGGGATTGCTCACAGGCAATGTCGCGCTTGCGCACGAACTGGCGTGCGAGAAGCGAGTGAATGGCGAGCTGATCTACGAGATCCAATCGTACCCGGCGACGCTCGACTGGACGATGAAGGTACGCAACGTGCACCCAACGGGCGCGTCGACAGTCGAAGCAGTCGAAGATCGACTGCTGACCGACCAGTTCGGCTGGGTGCCTTCGCGGACGCCGACTTACACGCTGGCGGTCGGCGAGTCGCATACCGAGAGCTACACGATCACCGTGAACTCGTTCGAGCAGTGCCAGCAGCTCGCGCTGGCTGACGGCGCGAACGATGAGCTCATCGACAACGTGTTCGCCGCGTCGTGGGACGATGGCGAAATCCAATGCCGGGCACGCGTTGTCTGCCTGCCGCTCTGCCCGCCCCAGACCTGCATCGGTGATCAGGGCCCCCCGGGCCCGCAGGGGCCTGCGGGCGAGGAAGGGCCACAGGGGCCCGTGGGCGACGAAGGGCCGCAGGGGGTGCCAGGCGTCGCTGGACCTCAAGGGGTGCCGGGCGTTGCTGGACCGACGGGGCCGGCGGGTCCTGCAGGGGCAGTGGGTCCCGCGGGGCCGGTGGGTCCTGCAGGGGCAGTGGGTCCCGCGGGGCCGGTGGGTCCTGCAGGGGCAGTGGGTCCCGCGGGGCCGGTGGGTCCTGCAGGGGCAGTGGGTCCCGCGGGGCCGGTGGGTCCTGCAGGGGCAGTGGGTCCCGCGGGGCCGGCAGGTCCTCCCGGTGCTACGGGAGCCGCGGGTCCGGCGGGGCCGGCGGGACAATCCGTGGTCGGTGTGCCCGAACCGCCCGGGGCCAATTGTCCCAATGGCGGTATTCAGTACACCTCCGCATCCGGAATCAATTACGTCTGTGACGGCGATACGGGACCTGCTGGCGCCGTTGGACCGCAGGGACCAGCGGGTCCGGCCGGGCCTGCTGGCCCGGCGGGTGCCACCGGTCCAGCGGGCCCTCCTGGTGCCACCGGAGCGGCGGGACCTGCAGGTGAAGCTGGTGCCACCGGCCCAGCGGGCCCTCCTGGTGCCACCGGAGCGGCGGGGCCTGCAGGACAGTCCGTGGTCGGTGCATCCGAGCCGCCCGGGGCGAACTGCACCTATGGCGGCATTCGGTACACCTCTTCGACGGGGGTCGACTACGTCTGTAACGGGGCACCGGGACCTGCCAGTGACGCCCTGGCCTTCGGATACTTCTATGCCCTGATGCCGCCCGACAACGCGGCGACCGTTGCGGCGGCGTCCGCAGTGGACTTCCCTCGTGATGGTGCCACGAACGGGATCATTCGAGCCAGCGCCAACGAGTTCATCCTGCCCGCGATTGGCGTCTACGAAATCTCCTGGCAGGTCAGCGTTACCGAGGCCGGACAGCTCATCCTCGGGCTCGACAGCGGTTCGGGAGTCGTTGAGCAGATCAGCACCGTGGCCGGGCGGGCGACCGGGACGTCTCAGATCATGAACCACGTGTTGCTCACGACAACGTCGGCGAACTCGCTCCTGACCGTCCGCAATCCCGCCGGTAACTCACCGGCACTGACGATCACGCCTCTCGCCGGCGGAACCCGCGCTGTCTC
>NZ_FNAJ01000036.1 GCF_900101905.1 Myxococcus virescens
CTGAAGCTGCCCCGGTTCCGCAGAGTGTCCCGGGCTATCGCCATCAGGCGGCAGCCCGGTACTTCTTTTCGTAGTTGGCGGGCGATTCGTAGTCGAGCGCGGAGTGCCGCCGGTGTGGATTGTACCAACCCTCGATGAATTCGAAGAGGGCCATCCGCGCCTCTGCCTGCGAGCGAAGACTACGACGGCCTAGCAGCTCGCATTCGAGCGTGGCGAAGAAGCTCTCGCACATGGCGTTATCGTAGGCATCCCCCACGCTGCCCATGGAGGGACGCACGCCGGCTTCCCGGCAGCGCAGTCCGAAGGCTACCGAGGTGTATTGGGTGCCCTGGTCCGAGTGGTGGATGACGCCAGTGGGGCGCCTTTGCCGCAAGGCCATCTCGAGCGCTTGCAGGACAAGCTCAGTTCGCAGGTGAGTAGCCATGGCCCAGCCGACGATTTTGCGGCTCCAGACATCCATCACCACGGCCAGGTAGAGGAATCCACCCCAGGTGGGCACGTACGTAATATCGGCGACCCAGACTTGGTCTGGCCCGGGCGCCTCGAATCGGCGGTCGACCAGGTCCGGAGCCGGACGCACCCGCTCGTCCCGTATCGTCGTGGTGCATGCTGTGCGTTGGCTCACCCCCTGTAGGTTGGCTGCACGCATCAGGCGCGCGACGCGTTTGCGGCCGATGCAGACGCCTTCGGCGGCCAGCTCCGCATGGATGCGGGGGGCCCCGTACGTCTGTCGGCTCCTGGCGTGAATGGCGCGGATGCGCTCAACCAGCTGGGCGTCGGCCACGGCGCGCTTGGAGGGCAGCCGCGTAAGCCAGGCATGATAGCCGCTCTCGGAGACGCCCAGCACCCGGCAGAGAGTGGAAACGGCGTGGACGGCCTGATTCGCCCTCACGAGTCGGTACGCCGCTTGGGCGTCGCCGCGGCCTCCTGAGCGAACCAGGCCGCAGCTTTTTTTAGGATATCGCGCTCCTCCCGCAGCGTGCGTACCTCGCGTCTCAGCTTCTCCAACTCAGCCTTCTCGTCCGCGCCGAGGCCGGGCTTGGGGGCACTGCTGGGAGTACCTCCTGAATGCTTGCTCCAGTTGCGGATGCTCTGCTCGGTACATCCGAACTCGGATGCCAGGCTCTTCAACGACCGGCCGGACCGGTGCAGCTCAACAATGCGTTGCCGGAACTCCGAGTCGTACGGGGGACGTGTCTTCGGCATCGTGGGGTCCTTTTCGCACAGCGAGTAGGACTCCGCGAAAACGGGGCAACTTCAGGTGGAGGCCCAGGAGTTATTTCCTGGGGGCTCATGTGCTGATACCCACCGGGAGCCCTCGATTTCGGATGCTGCGTCAGGGGGGCGGAGCTCTCTGACGGGACTTGAGCATCAACTCGATATGCGCCTCGAAGCAGCCCGGGATGATGTCCGTCCGCGCCTTCCTGCTGCCCACGAGAAACCGGATGTGCAGCAGCAGCCCCTTCGTCAGGTGCCTCTTTACCGTGTAAAGGCGCAGCCGGAAGGGTCGCGCCATCTTCCCGGCCAGCTCGTGGTTACGGACCTTGGACTCGCTCAGGGCCAAGCTGAGGATCTTGGCCTCTCGAGAGTCATCGGCCGGAACACGCGCCAGCTCCGACTGCGCGGATCATCTTCTTCACGGTGTCCTCCATGCAGCGCACGCAAGGAGGGCATGGAGCCCGTGTAGCGCGCATGATGCACGCCAGCGAGGCGCAGGGTTGAGTGGGGTAGGGGGCGCTCGGGCCTCTACGACGCACAGCTCCAGCAGATGGCCGTCGTAGTCATCCGAACGTCAGCGGAGGTACTCCGCCAAGGGCTTATACCCGGGACGGAGAGATGGATCGTGGGAGGGCAGGGGACGGCCGATGAGGCACCGTCATGTACGCCAGCATGCGTCGCCTGGATGAAGCACCGGGCGCAGGCGAAGACGTCTAGCGCGAAACTCCGCGCAGCAGCCCGATCCCATCCAGTCGCGGCATGCGATCCTTCTTTACTTCCGCCTTCGCCGTTGCCTCAGACGCTGTGCTCGCGTCTTGTGGCATCTGTTCTGCCTCCGCTTGGGGTAGCGACCGTGACCCAGAGGTCTCGTTCCGCCAAGCGAATCTCCCCGCGCCTATGAGCGGCAAAGGGATCCATCACCACGTCGCCAATCCGAGGGTTGCTGTCAGCCTCGAACACTCGGAGGATGATGTAGATGGTATCCCCCCCTTCCTCATGGCACTGGCGGGCTTGGTCCCACTCGGCGCGCGACATGGGGAAAGGGCCGCTACCATCTGTCGATGTCGACTTCACTTCGAGCAGAAACGCGGCGGCAGGCTTGCCGAACAAGCGACCTTTCGGATCGGGAACCTTGAAGTCGTACCCGAGGCCGTCATTGCCGGAGGCTGGAAAGCCGTATCGCTCGCGCGCCTTCGAAACCCAGCAGTCGGGCCCGTAGTCGGCTCCTAGCACTGAAGCAAGCCACTCATGGACCAACGCTTCCCCGATATCTCCCACCAGTTCAGGCTCCCGGCGCGGGCGCGATGTTGAGCCCCCGCTACCCCCGCCGCCTCCCGATGTGCCGCTTCCGTTCGGTGGAGGCAGCTGGGGCCGAACACCCGACAAGATTACCGGATCGAGCCCTCTCGCGGCTGCCTCCGCCAGCTTGCCTCCGAGAACTCCGTCAGCGCCCGATGCCAAATCCGCGCGAAGCTCCACTGCCGTCAGTTCCACCCCAAGGACCGACTGCTTCGGCTGTGGTGCCTCCGGCTCCGTTCGCGGAATTTCCGGAAGCTTGGCCATCAACGACGACTCCGTGGTGGGCTCGCGGAACGCATGGACGGACGATAGCTTCTTCACCGTCTCCGGTGCGGTGGCCTCAAGCAGCGGGCGAAGAAGGAGAAGCGCCGAGTATACGTGCGCCCACTCACCACTCATGCGTGCGTTGAAGGGCGCGTCGGCCAAGACGCTCGCGCCGTCGACCTGCTCATTGAAGGACGCCGCCAGCCGCACTGCGACCTGCACGACCGCCTTCACAGATGTCGTGGCATCGATCTCGCGCGTGGTGGCCGCGACATCTCGGTACAAGCGAACGCCGCGCTGCGTCGCATCCCTGGGAGTCGGGAGTTCAGAATCCCAGGGCGGAGGCGGAAGCTCCTCGAGGGCTCGCACCACGACATCGAACGACGAGACCGCCAAGCGGACTGCTCGCCACGCTGCGTCGTCGGGCGCGGCCGTTTCGACAGGAAGAAACCGCACGTCATCGGGCGTGGGTGATGCGAGTGCGTCAGAGATTGCGGTCCCGAGGAGAGCCAGATCGACCGACGCTTCTCTCGCTCCAATCTCCCGCGCGACAGCGACAACGTGCTCGCGAGCCCTTCTGTACCGTAGCTCCGACTCCACGAACGCGTAGCGCTTACCGTCGCGTCGCAGCACGGCGTCTTGCCAAAGGGGCCAAGGAACTCCGAGGTACCGAACGACCTGGATTTCCCCCTCCGGAGCCCGCTGCTCCAGCGCCGCGGTCAAGACGGCAGTGAGATCCGGTCGTTCAAGCGCGCGCGCCACATCCTCGGGCCGGTCGCCCACGGAGGCGAACCACGCAGCTGCATCCTCAAGGCTCGTGCCCGGAACCATGTGGCAGCGCGCGGCCAATAGCGCGGGGGCGAGGCCGTCGACGCTCATCGATCGATGGAGCCCGGCTGCGTCGGCGACATCGACGATTTCCACGTCGGTGATTTCGCGCTCGCGAAGGAACGACCGAGTGCTTCCGTCGCGAAGAGCATGTGCATACCCTGCCCAGAGATCGCGAGAACGGGCGCCCACTAGCTCCCAGGTCATCGCGACGACGTCGTGCTTCTCCAGCGTCGAGGACACCAGCAGCTTGTCCGCCGCGCGATCGTAGAAGCTCACGACCCTTGGATCCCTGAACGAACCGAAAACGACAGTCAGCCTCTCGAAGGCCTTCCAGTTGCGACTGACCGGCTCCGAGCGGATCGAACGCTCACCTCCGAACGTCAGCAGCGCGGCCAACTCGGCGGCAACTTCGCTGTGCGGATACTCCCGCTGCAACCAGGACAGGAACCGCTCCGCGTCACCTGGCGACGGCGTAAACTCCAGGGCGACCTTGGCGGTCGAAGTTCGGAGGACCCAGCCCGTTCCCCACGAGCGAGCGAAGAGCGCGTAGAGCCGATCCACGGTCGCATCACGTGCGACGGGGACTCGGAACGCTCGGTCGAGCCCGACCACGTGGCGAGCTCGCGAGGGCTCATCGTCGAAGACGACGAGCACTCCCTCGTCGATCGGTTTGACAGCCTCAAGGCGCCGGTCTCGAAGCAGCGGCACCGTGATGTGGGGGGGGACCCGCTGGGCCGGTTCGTGTTCCAAGCGCTCGTCAATCCGCGCATACAGCTCGATCGCGAGCGAGAGCGCCTCTCGCCGGGTGTGTAGTCGCTCCTTGTCGAGGCGTAACGCAAGCTCGCCGAGCGCGCCGAACAACCGCGCGAGTGGCGCATCTTCGACCGAAGGCACGCCGAGCACTCTCAACAAGCTCGACGCCGCGGCCAAGTTGTGGGGGACGACGTTGAGCACTTGCGCGTAGCCCGCACGACGCGCTCCATCGGGCAGGCGCCAGAGCTGCCCAGCAGGTACTCGGACGGGCTCGCGACCCACGCCTCGTTCTCCAGGGAAAACGGCCCAATCGAGGCAAGCCAACGCAACGACCCACATCGACGCGACGGGATCGACAACGTGAGTGCCCACGCGACCCAGCGAGACGCTGTGGTGTCGTAGATAGACGTCCGGGTGCATCAGCATCAGGTCTACGATGGGCTGCCGCCGTTCTGCGACCTCAAGACCGTCGATCCAACACACTTGGTTGACGTCATGCGGGAGCCGATGCATCCAACGCGTTGGGTGCGTCGCGAGGTACTCGACGTAGACGCGATAGACCGCGTCGAGCTCAGGCTTCCCAAGCGTAGGATTGCCAACGACGTAGAGTCTACGGTTCAAGCTCTCGAGTGGTGCGCTGCGGTTCGGGAAAACCACGACCCGAGGCACCGCCTTGACCCCCATGAGTTCGACAGCCCCGCGCCAACTGGCCAGGGCCTCCTCTGCCAATCCGAACCGCTCACGGAGCACGCGAAGAGGCAGCAGGCGCCGACCAGGATACGCTTGTTCTAGCAGCCGATCGTGGTCGCGCGACAGGCCCCATCCCTCGCCAAGGTAGCACTTATTCGCCTCCGCCCAGGAGACACCGCCCCCGGTCGTAGCGATGACGGGCACGCGTGCAAGACTACAATCCAGCTTCCTGCGCGATACCTCTCGCATCGAGGCGATCCACGCGACCGCCTGGCCAAAAAGCTCAAGAGCAAGCTCGCTATCGTTGACCGACGCTTTCACCAAGGCCGGGAATAGAGCCTCCTCGAGCAGCTCCGTCTTGCGCGGCCGGCGCACGAGCCGTTGGTCGGCAAGGCGAAGCGCGAGCTTCGTCAGCGCTCGGCCATCCTCGCGCAAGCGCATTGCGCCGCTGTCGAGCAGCCGGATCATTGCTGCGACTCGGGAGGGGACGTTTGCGACCTCCTCTTCGTCGCCCTGGGGGTCTACCGGAGCGGGAAGAAACACACGCTGCGCGGGGGCCGCGAGCTCGGTGCTGCCAACAGGGAGCCACGCTTGCTCTTGAAGGTCGGCGGCATCGAAGCACTCCAGGAGCGCAATCGCGAAACCCTCCCAATAGCTGGGCCCCTCGTTGCGATGACGTCGCGCCGCAAGTTCGACGGCGCTCATCATTTTCGGTGTGCGCTCGAGCCAAGGATGAGGACGCGACTCCAGCTTGGGCAGGTCAATGGACGCCAACACGTCTGCGACCTCTATCAGCAGGCCTTCGTCTGGAAGTCGCTTGAGCAGGTCCGGCACCCCGGGGAGCACATCGCGCAGAAACGGGAGGAGTGTCCGCTCATTCTTCCCGGGCAACCTGCATTCGCCGCGCCGAGCAAAGCGTTCACCGCCCCAGGTCAGCACCACGTCGGCGTCAGCAACGCCGCCTGGCTCGAATACACGCTTGGCAAGCGCACCGGGACTGCGCTGCAGCGCGAGCGTCGCTGCTCGCCGCTCTTCGATCCGGTTCGATGCCCTGAGACGGATGAGCAATTCGCCAACGAGTTCAGCCGCCACCTCGAGCAGCAGAGCATTGTAGGGCAGCGCGAAGTCGAGCCCCGTGCGCGAGATCGTCGCGAAGAACCGGGCATCCACATGCACGGGCAATCCAGTGGGTTGCTGCGTTGGTAGGCCAAGGCAGAAGCGCCCAGCCGGTCCGAGCGGTGCTGGGCGTTCGCCACGAGGCATCGGAAGCGCGATCGTGACAGGGAGAGGGTCGTCCTCCGTCCAGGTCTCAAGGCCGAAGTCACTGAGCGCATCCGTGACCAATCGCCTGCGCTCGGCGGCGACCGGCGCGGCGCCCGCAAGAGCGTCACGCTGGAGCAGCCAGAAGTGTGTGCTGCGAACTACGCCTCCTGGCTCGACGACCGAAACCGTCGCCTCGGCGAGCGATCCAGGGGCACCCGCGATCGTGCGCGTGAAGGTCCAGCGAAGGTCGCGAACGTGGTCGAGGACGATGACCGTTGAGACTCCGGTAAGAAACAGGACAGCCAGCTCCGCTTGACCCGGTTCGCCATTCCCGGCACCCACCAGGCGGTCAATTGCCTGGGCCACGTCGTCCGCTGCACGCTGGTCACGCAGGGGGAGTACGACGAGGGTGCGTATCAATCGCTGTGCTGGCTCTGGGATGCGCAGCTCGGCGAGGCGCTCGAGGAGAGCGTCTCGCGTTCGGGCAAGCGGAAACTTGAATCCGGCCACCCGCGCGAGCTCGGGCCGAACCGCGTCCATCGGCTCTTCAAAGCCCCTCTCCGCCAACGACCGCGCAAGCCCGGCGTTCTCAGTGAAGAACGTGCGGATGTCGTCCTCTACCGCCGCGACCAGTGCTTGCTGCTGGAAGGGCTCCTGCTCCAGGGCGATTCCGATCCCGAAGTCGGTGAAGACGTCGCCCGATGCGCCGGAAGCCTCCGCTTCCGCCGCGCTGTAGAACTCGGGCGCGCCGGTGACCTGGTACACCGCCTTGAAGCCGACGCCCTTGTTGCCGACGAGCATGCCGGTCTTGTCGCTGTCCGCGAGGGAGCTGATTCGCTCCAGGTTTTGGGGCGTCAACACCTGGCCGCCGTTGGACACCGCGAGCAGTCGCTCGGACCGAACCACTACGACCGTCGAGTCGTGCACTTCTCCGCGGAGTGCCTGGTCGTTCGCGTTCTGGAGAAGCTCGACGAGGAAACGGTCGTGGTAGTCCTGCCGGATGAGCGCCGCAGCGTGCGCGATCTCGCGGTGCTCCCGGCCATGGGTCGCGACGTTCGATGCGAGGAGGTGGGCGCGCTGTCGCCACAACTCCCGAAGCGCCGCGGGCACTTCTCCCTCAAACATCACGCTCGTCCCCTGTCGTCGCAGAACGTCCGGAGTGTTCGTGGACGAGGCGGTATCCGCACCTCTC
Source organism: Myxococcus virescens (assembly GCF_900101905.1). Lineage (NCBI taxonomy): Bacteria > Pseudomonadati > Myxococcota > Myxococcia > Myxococcales > Myxococcaceae > Myxococcus > Myxococcus virescens. The sequence continues at coordinate 7,511 of NZ_FNAJ01000036.1, forward strand.
GCTCACGCATCTTACCGTTGCTCGATCGTTGCAGACTCACCTGTGGCGCGGAGTTATGAGGATTCCAAGGCCATGGCCTTGCCACCGAACAGCCGGGATGCCGGAGTGGGCGGCGGGGGTGGAGGCGCATGGGCCATGTCCTTTCAGGTAAGCGAGGTAGGCTTGCTCCAGTTACGTGGACCTTATTTCAGACCGGGTGAGGTGCGCGGATCAACTCGCGCCAGCGGGAGGTCTTGCGATCGAGTTCGCGGCGGAGCTTGACTGCTTCATCGCTCTCACTGAGTCCCGTGCTTTCGAGCGCTGCTACCAAGTTCGCAGCCGCATCAACGCGCCTCGGGTCCAACTCGAGTACCCGGCGGAAACATGGGATGGCCGCGTGGAAGCGCTTGGCGAACAAGTGGTTCACTCCTCGAGTGAAGTGGAAGTGGTCCCACTTGCTCGCGACCGGCTCCGCCTGGGCGAACGCCTCCTCGGCATCCTCGTATCTCCCAGCGTTCGAGAGAATGATGCCGATCTCGGTCGGAGGCCGGTCCAAATCGGGGGCCAGACGCGCAGCTTCCACGCAGTGGTGTAGGGCCTCGGTCAGGAACTGGTGCTGTCCAGGTGAGACCGTATGCCCGAGGTAGGCCCCCAACGTGTAGTGATGTCCGGCATCCGAGGGGTCCCACTGCACTGCGATCCGCATGTGCTCGATGGCCGAGCGGAGATCTCCTCGGGAGAACGCATCTCCCGCCTGGCTGGCGCGGTTCCGCGCCTTGAATTCCGGCGGTCCGGAAAGCGTGACGACGTGGGCTCCCTCGGGTGGTTGCGCATCGTAGCTGCCCATCCGCAACAGCATCTCGCGGATGAAGGGCATCATCTGCTGGGCCTTCTTGGCGGGAATCCTGAGCTCCTTCGCGATGGGCTCACCTGCGAAGGGAATCGTCCCCAGTTGCTTGGCCCACGCGTTCAGGCGGTTGTGCCAAGGTCCCGGGAGGGCAAGCAGATCGTTCATGACCTCCTGATGGAATCGTGCCTTTTCGGCCAGACGGTCACACAGCATCTGGCCAAGCTGCGAGTGGGCGCCGCGGTGGATGATATCGAGCAGCTTGCCCCGGCGCTCAGTCCGGCCGAGGTCCACGGTCAGCAGCACGTCGCTCGTCAGGCGCGCCGTGGTTTCGAACGCCTTGATGAAGTCACTCAGCCGCTCCTCGCCAATGAGGCCGGCGAGCCGGGAGCGGCACGCGGCGGCACCAGCAGCGAGACGAAGCCGGGCGTTCAGTTCTTCCGCAGGCACTCCCGCCTTCACTGCCAGGGCGTCGGAAAGGAAGGCGAGATTCTCGTTGCTCGGCTCGCTCTTCCCTGTACGCCACGAGTCCATCGTGTTCTTGGAGACGCGCGCCAGCTTCGCCAGCTTGGCCACCGTGACGCTCTTACCTCCAAGCTTGTTCATCACGCGGCGGAAGACATCGCGTTCGATCCAGACGGGGCGGAATGTGGGCTGCTGGCCGTGCTCGATTCGCAGGACCTGATACGCCCCCCAGCGAATGCCCGCATCCAGGGTGTAGAGGCGCAGGAACGGGATGGGGGCGTCGCGCTTTTCGGTGATGGGAAAGCTCAGGCTGTTCATCAACGCCGCGAGCTCGTCCCACCGTTCGGCTGCTTCACGGGTCACCGCGAGAGCCCAGGCAACCGGCTCGAATTCGGTGGCGGGGAGCACGTCCGTGGGCACGAGCGCTGCGGGGAACATGGCCTCCACCAGCGTTTTCAGCACCGCGTCGAACTTCTCCCTGGCGACCGCCACGTCATCATCGAAGACGCGCTGCGCGGTCTTGTAGCTGAAGTCCTCGGCGTTCCGGAGGAAGCCCTTCAGCCGGAGGAGCTCGGCCGCCTCGCCCAGGAGTCGGCCACTTCGCGGGTACTCGATGCCCGAGCCGCTCGGAAGATTGAAGTAGCTCATGTCGTTTCGCCTCACGGAGGAGCCAGCGGCATCGCCGCTGGCCCCATCCGTGTTCGCTCCTACTTCTTGTTGCCGTTCGTGGCCTTGCTGCCGCCCGTGGCCGGTTGACCGCCCTGGTAGTTGGGATGCTGCGGGTTCATCTGGCTCCCCCGATTCCCGTTGTTGTAGTGGTAGGCGGGGTTGTTCGGGTTCTTGATGATGGACCGGTGGTCGTTCGGGGTGTAGTTGCTCTTCCTACCCATTGTTCTCTCCGTGCAGCTTTGACTGGTGACGTCCGCGCCCCATGCGCGAACGCCGCCATGGAGCCAGAGAGCGCGCCCCCGGACGACCCAAGTCCGGTGGACATCGGGAAAAGCCCCGTACTTACAGTAGCTTCAGTAAGCATTGGGACTCGGGCCACTGCGGAATCTGAGCCCTGCGGCGCCTAATGGACGGGGCATCCCGCATGTGCCCCGTATGTGCCCCTCCAGCGCGGAATCAGACGGATTCAGGTGGGATAGGGTGGGATAGGGCGGGACGACGAATCCTGGTAAAATCAAGGGGATGTAGGGTAAAGGCGCGTCCTGCTTGAGGTTTTCCATCCTCCCGTGTCGGGTTCGAATCCCGCCCTGGGCACTCCGAACCAGGCCTCCGAGTCGAAAGACTCGGGGGCCTTTTTCGTTTCTGGGCAGGCTTCCGGTTATGTGCCCTCCAACGTGCCCCTGAGGTGCATGTCGAGGGCGTGCCTGGGCGATGTCGCGCAACTGCGCCACCAGAGCTGCGTCCTTTGCGTCCTTGTGACTGGCGTAGCCCAGGCTGCTGCGGGCCACCTGTAGTAGCGCGCACGCCGGGCGCCGCGACACGCCTTTCCCCATGGCGTACCGCACCTGCCTCCTGGCCGCGAGGACTCGCTCACGCTTCAACTGGTCCGAAAATCGGGGGACAGACCACCCCAACTCGCGCATCGACGAACTGCTACCCCACGAGTGGAAACGTCGGCGTACTGCTGACCCGCGTGCCGCACCTCTCCAACCCAGCCTCTGAATCGCTCGCTTGTCGCGGCGCTCGCCGAACACGGCCCTCGTCCACCTGCAACCGCGCGCGCCACGTCACTAATTGGACGGATACGGCGCGCAGGCTGGACACCGCGACTGACGGAGACGAATGAATGCTCGTGGTCCAGACGCTGGGGAGTCTCAACGCGTTGAGGCTTGCACGGCATGGCAAACTACCTGAGCGGCTGACTGGAGAGGCGGGCCGACACGGTGCTGAGTGCCACTGACGTGGCGGGCCTCCTGGCGGACGCGGAGTGGATGTGTCGGGAGAACAAGGAGCAGAGTGCGCGCCTGCTGCGTGCGAAACTGCGCCAGCAGGCATGAGTGAAGGGCATCGGCTACGCCCACGCCCGCGGGCTGATGAAGCCGCAGGTGCTGGAGCTGTCCACTTCGGAGTAGGTGGCAGGCAAGCACAACGTGCTACTGACGGGGCCAGCGGGCGTGGGAAAGAGCTTCCTCGCGCCCGCGCTGGGGATGAGCTCCCTGAGGGGGGGCGGCTCGCTGTTCCGCCTCACTGTTCCTGTCGGACTTGAGGGGGTAACTCTAGGGGGCAACTCCACAGCACAACGCGCCCGGATGAACTGGAAACGAATGAACCGGCTCATCGTGCGGTGAAGCCCCCCCTGCTCGCATTCAGCCCCGTGGCCCAACGAGGTGCTCCACGCTAGAACCCATGCCAAGCGCTCAGAGCGGTAGTGCCGCGTCTGGGCGCTGTGTGGGGGAGCAGCAGTGTCGGTTTCTACCGCGACCGCCCCGTGCGCGGCCGGAGCAGGCTGCCCACCGCCAGCAGCGCCGCGACTGTGGGCGCCAGAAGGTGTTCAGCACCGCGCGGGCCCCTTCGCCGCCGCGTCCACGTCAACTTGCACTGCAGGTGCGGAGACGGCGCCAGGTCCGCGTGTCGTGTCGCAGCGAACGTTCTTCGTCCACCAGAATACGGAATAGGGTGGTCAACGGTTCCGGTTGACAGAAAACGCGGCGGTGATAGAAGCCGCGCCCCTCACAAAGAAGCCCGCGCACTGGCGCGGAAGGCACTTCGAGCGAGTCAGTACGACAATACGGAATACGGCAGTCAACGCAGCGAGTTGACAGGAGACGCGGTGGTGGTAGAAGCCGCGCCCCGACGAAGAAGCCCGGAAGCAAGGGCGGAAGAGTCGAGGGAGTCAACGAAGCAGCGGTTGACAGGGAAGGCGGCGAAGCGGTAGAAACCGCGCCCCTCTGGAGGAAATCAGCGGAAGCCACTGGGCGGCGCTGAAGACTCCGGAAGCCAGCAGGACGGCGAAACAGCAGCTTGACAGAAGACGCCGAACTGAAATAGAAG
>NZ_FNAJ01000037.1 GCF_900101905.1 Myxococcus virescens
CATTGCTCAGACGACGGACACTCGACGCCGCTCGGCCATCGACAGGCGAACGACGAGGTCCGCCGGATACGCCCTCAGCCAGCGGATACGGAAACGAATAGAAGAAGTCTGGGGCTGGATGAAGACGGTGGGCGGCTTCCGCAAGACGCGTTTCAAAGGCAGGGAGCGGACGGAGATGGCGGCCTACCTGGTGGGCGCCGCGTACAACCTGGTGCGGATGGCGCGGCTGGCTGCCGCATAGGCGCTCTTCGCCCTCCGCCTCCCCCCGATGACAAGGTTGAGAGCGGAGGACACGAGAAGCCCGGTCTCATGCCCACAAACCGGACTTCTTCAACAGCCTGCTAGACCGCCACAAGGATTTGCACCCCATTAAGAAGCTCCGAAAAAGAGCAGGCGCTCTCGTATCTAAGCTAAGCAAACTAGTTGAAAGCGAGAATGGGCACCAGCTTCGCAAGAACGTAACGCTTCACTTCGAGGCGAATGACCCAATCCTCGACTTCAACAAACATCGCCTCCGACCAGACCTGAACGACGACTTCCTAATTGCCTCAATTCTTCAATTCCGCAACGACGATCCTGAGGCACTGCCAGTTCTTGTTACGGCGGACCTAGGCTTGAAGATGAAGGCACGACACCATCGCATTGAGGTGTCAAGCCTGCCAGATCGACTCAAGCTGCCTGACGAACCCGATGAGGATCAAAAGCAAATTCGTGACCTACAGGCAAGGTTGACTGAGCATGAGAATCGGGCACCCAAACTCCGGATGGCATTCACAGATCAGGACGGACTGCCTGAGGTCAACCAAGTAATATTTGGCGCAATATCTGAGCCAACTGTGAGAGAAGCAGTTGACACACACCGAGTGTCGCTTGAAACCGCCGATCAAATGAACCCGATTTGGAAGTTGATGCCTCTCTCGGCGGCCGCAGAGCAGAAGTACCAGAGGCGCATGGAGGAGCACCTCGCGGAGTACACGACCTATATTGTCGAACGGCAAGAAGCGAACGCAAAGCGCGCTCGGACTATCTGCCTGGAGATCATTCTGATTAACGAAGGAACAGCACCGGCTGATGATGTCGACGTGTTTCTGAAATTCCCAGCCGAACTTGATGTGCAGGATGAAGATCCCAATCCCCCCATACCGAAGGAACCGAAACCACCTATGCGGCCAACGGGCGGGATATTTGACGTGTTAGAGCTGGCCAACTTCTCAGTTCCGCAAGAGGATTACTCCTTCCTCAACAACATCACGCCACCGCAACTGGAGCGTCCGAACGTCTCCGCTCCGACTCTGATAAAAAATCCAGACGGCATAGAGGCTCAGGTCAATGTCCGCCGAAGCAAGCAGAGTCAGATTCAACCCCTCGGCATGCTCTACGCCAGTTTTGCCAATCAAGATGCAGTAGGCTCATTTCAGATCCAGTACGAACTGCACGCTGCGAACGTGCCGCGGGCAATCAAGGGACATCTCCAGGTGGTCGTGAAGAAAACGAGCGACAAAGGATAGCTCCTCTGCAGGCCTTCGCCAGCGACGCTCTATTGAACGAGGTGACAGCTTCCCGACCAGAGCACAGGAGAGGCTACACAGCAGAGGCCGCAAAGCATGAGGATTGTCGCTCATGTCCTCTGAAGAAGAGGGCCGAAGGCCCGTGTCTCCCGGTGGAGGTCTTCGCCGACGTGCCACTTCTTCCCGCGTCCATCGGCTACTTCCAGCATGACCTCGACGCCCTCCGAGCGCATCGTGGTGCTCGTGAAGAATGTCTTCGCCGCCCACAATTGACTCGAAGTACTCGCGCACCTCGGCGGGCAGCATCATGTAAAATCGAAAAAATCCGACAAGATCTTCCCATTAAGGTCAGGAGTGCGAGCATCAATGCTCATGCACTCAACCTTCTTCTTCCAGAGAAAATCGTGCATTTTCGCAAGCTTGGCAGGATCTTTCGGAACACCCTTTCTGCTAGGGCTCAGAAATACTGCCCTGACACGCTCAGGGCCGAACTGATCAGCAAAGCCAACAATGGTCTCCACCGCATCAGGCATTTTATTAAAAGCATCGGGCTGCACTGGACAGACAAAACTCCACCGATGGCCATACCTCAAGACTCGCCTGAATTTACTATAAAAAATCGTCCTAGTCTCACCGCGTTCATGAGGAGATGTTAGACGCAGATACAACCTGCGCTCATTACTCAGCGCATATACGCTATGGAGCTTTGGAGTTGAGGGGATGCTTCCCCAGGTATTGAGCCGAAAGTCACGAAACATACTCCGAAGCTGCGTGCTCTTGCCATCCCCCTGCTCTCCAACAACAAAGAGTGCTCGCTCTACATAAGACACAACACACCTCCCACGACAAATGACCGCCGCAGCGCTTCCAAGACCTCGAACACCTCAAGCAACAACCCTAAAAAACCCGCACCTTCTATTTCAGAAACTCCCTGATCAACCAAGCAACACTGGCGACTGCCTGAAGAACAGACCTGAATCCACCCAGAGCGACATATCATACCACCATCCTACTCCCCCTCTTGCAAATCATTGGAAGACCGCCTGATACCGTGGCCTTCAAGAAGCCAGCCTACACCGAGCGCCGCGAACGCAAGCCCTGCGAGCAGGAAATTTTCTGGCCTACGTAGCAACGGCAGGAATGGCCTCGGGCTGAAGAAATCCCCGGTGGAATCCGATTGCCCGTCCGCCAGCATCCGATTACCTCGCCCATACCTAAGAAAGCGTCTAAAGAAGGCGCGAAGAGAAGGCTCAAAGTCATGAGTCACACGGGCTTCCGCACACCATCGCAACGCTCCTAGTTGCGACAGCCGCAGGCCCAGGTCTACGTCCTCTCCGGCAGCAAGAGGAAAGCGCTCGCTAAACCCACCTACGCGATCCAATGCGGCTCGGTGCACGAGGCAATTTGCTGAAATGAGGTACTGCGGCCGACCATCTTCGGTCCAGGCCATGGGGCGAAGTACGCCCTGACTCTCATAGTAACTCGACAGCCAGTCTTTTCCCATCGCACGAACAGCGCCCTGGACAGCAACCTCTCCCCTCCACCCAGCCGCGAAGCTAGCAGGCCACCCGACAGCAGGCAGACAGTCCGAGTCAAGGAAGGCCACCCACGGCCCCTTCGCTGCGCGCCAGCCCACGTTGCGAGCACATGCCGGCCCACGGCCTCCCCCCTGGAGGATTCGGACCGCTTCAGCCACGAACTCAACAGGCTGTTGAGAGGCGTCATCTATAACGATGAGCTCAAGGGGCCGTTCGTCTTCGGCAAGCCCTCGCCACCAGGTTCCCAGCCGGGCGAGTCCTTCTGGGTTGTCACGGACAGGGACAACGACGGAAATGCCCTTCAATCGAGGCGTCTCCTCCAGCCCAAGCTTGGAGACAGCAGCAGAGGCAACCGGAAATCCCCGAGGACGGCGGCTGAAGAGGGCAAGCGTCATGTCGCCAATGAGTTTGTCCGCCCCATGGCCAACATAGAAGCAGAAGAATTGCCGAGTCCCCGCTGACTCACTGTCTTGCCTCAGCGACGCCCCCCGCCGGCTGAAATGTCCCCGAAGAGGGCTCGGCCCAAGGCCTTTGTCTCCCGGTGGAGGCCTTCGCCGACGTGCCACTTCTTCCCGCGTCCACCGACTATACCTACCGCGACTTCGACGCCCTGCGCGCGCGCCTCATAGCGCTCGTGAAAAGCGTCTTCCCGGACTGGACGGACTTCGACGTCGCCGGCTTCGGCAATGTCCTGCTGGAGATGTACGCCTTCGTCGGCGACGTCCTCAGCACGTACCAGGACAACCTCGCCCGCGAGTCGCGCCTCTCCACCGCCACCCAGCGCCGCAACGTCATCGCCCTGGCGCGCATGCTGGGCTACCGGCTTCATGGTGCCCAGGCAGCCACCGCCGAGGTGGAGCTGCGCTTGGCCCAGCCTCCCGCCGCCTCCATCACCTTCCCCGCCGGCACCATCGTCCGCACCCAGGAGGTGACGGAAGCCGTCCGCTTCCAGCTCCTCTCGTCCGCCACCATTCCGGCCGGCGCCAACCCACCGCGCGTCGTCGCCGTGGCCGAGCACTCGAAGACGCACACCCAGCTCTTCGACGCCCGCGGCCTCGCCGACTTCGAGGCGCACCTGGACTTCGCCCCCTACCTCGACGGCTCCGCCCGCGTGTCCACCGCCCAGGGCGCCTTCAGCGAGGTGGACACCTTCCTCAACTCCCGCGCCTCCGACGCCCACTTCCTCGTCAGCGTCGACCAGGGGGACAAGGCCACCGTCCGCTTCGGCAACGGCGTCAACGGCCTGCCGCCCGCTGGCACCGTGGCGGTGGTGTACAAGACGGGCGGCGGAGCGGCCGGCAACGTGGACGTGGGTCGCCTCGTCGTCGTGGAGGGCAGCTTCCGGGACGCCCACGGCCACGCGGTGCAGGTGTCCGTCAACAACCCCGCCCCCGCCTCGGGTGGCGCGGACAGGCAGACGGTGGCCTCGGCCAAGCTGCTCGCCCCCGAGAGCCTCCGGGCCCTGACGCGCACCGTCTCCCGCGAGGACTTCGAGCTCAACGCCCGGCGCCTCCCCGGCGTGGCGCGTGCCCTCATGCTGACGTCCAACGAGGACGCCACCATTGGGGAGAATGCCGGCATCCTCTACGTGGTGCCCCAGGGCGGTGGGGTGCCCACGCCCGCGCTCAAGGCCCAGGTGCTGCGGCAGGTGACGGAAGTCTACCCCTGCACCCTCACCTTCCAGGTGAGCGTCCAGGAGCCGGTGTACCGGCGCGTGGACGTCTCCGCCCGCCTCTTCCTGCGCCAGGGCGCTTCGGCCCAGGACGTCGCCACGCGCGTCCGCCAGGCACTCGCCGCCCACTTCCGCGTCAGCGAGCCGGACGGCACGCCCAACCCGCGCATCGACTTCGGCTTCAACCTCAAGGACGCCCAGGGCTTCCCCGCCGGCGAGGTGGCCTGGTCCGACGTCTTCAACGTCATCCGCGACGTGTCGGGCCTCCGGAAGCTGGGCGACGCGCGCATGGACCTGACACTCAACGGCCTGCCCGCGGATGTGCAGCTGACGGTGCGGGAGTTGCCCGTGCTGGGCAGCGTCACCCTGCAGGACGGGGACTCCGGAGGGCTGCTCTGACATGGCCCTCCTCAACCCCAGCTTCGAAGACGCGGGCGCCCGGCCCGGTGAGGCAGCGCACTGGACGCTGACGGCGGTGACGCACCTCGAAGCCCTGGCGGGCTTCGGTGTGCCGGAGGAGGCGTGCGAGGACTTCGAGCGCTGGTACGAGTGGCGCGCCGCCCTCTCTGACGTCCCCGTGGCCCTGGCCTTCTTCTCCGGCCAGCGCGAGGGCTTCGAAGCCTTCTCGCGAGGTTGGGGCAACGACGGCTTCCTCCTCGAGCTGCCGCCCGCGCAGCTCGTCCCGCACCTCTTCGAGGGGGGCGTCGTCGAGACGTGGGGCCAGGCGCCCTTCCTCGAGGACTGGGCGGACGTCACCTCCATACCGGGACTCTTCAGCGACTCGCCGCGCGAGGACTTCGCGCAGCGCTGGCACACCAACGAGGCCTACGCCTGGCGCTGGGAGGACGTGACGGCGCGCGTGGCCCTCTTCAACACCACGCACCCCTCCGAGGACTTCGACACTGGGTGGCCCGCAGCCACCACGCAGTGAGGACACCATGGCACTCGCAGACTGGACTTACCTCAACGGAGGACTCGACATCTCCACCGTGGACAGGGGCGTGACGGCGGGCATTGCCCGTCCCCCAGGCGGCGGCAACTTCCTCTTCGCCTTCAACTCCCTCACCGCCGCGCAGGGCGCGGTGGGTCTCTTCGCCAACCTCCCTGACTTCGCCCCCATGGCGAAGGGCGGCAGCATCCGTGGCTGCCTCCAGCGCGGGCCCGGCGGCGGCCCCACGGGTTTCTCCCCCTTCCTCTTCGTGCGGCCAGGGCACCTCCGTCAACGACAGCGCCTACCTCCTGGGCCTCTCCGACGACGAGCCGCACCGGGTGGTGCTGCGCAAGGGCGCGGTGGCCACGGGCCTGCCCGACGCCGACGGCCCCGGAGTCCTCCTGAAGTCCTCGGCCAGCTTCACCCAGGGCACCTGGCTGCACCTGCGACTGGACGTCGTCGTCAACGCCAATGGCGACGTCGTCCTCAAGGCCTTCCACAATGACTTGGCCGAGCACCCGCTCGGCACGCCTCCCGACTGGCAGCCGGTGCCGGGCATGGCCGACTTCATCGACGACGCCCTCGGCATCAACTCCGGTAGCCAGCCCCTCACCTCCGGCCGGGGAGGCTTCGGCTTCGCGGTGAAGGACGTCACCCGCCGGGCCTACTTCGACTCGCTCGAGCTCTCCCGACAGGTGTGAAGCCATGGCCCTCACCGCCTTCACCAGTCGCCTGGGCCTGGGGCAGGGCCGCATTCGGCCCCAGCGGGCCACGCCCGCCTCGGGCGAGTACCTCTTCGTGCTCGGAGACGAGGAGCCTGGACGCCGCTTCGCGTTGGCCCTGGGCGACTTCGCCGAGGTGACGCAAGCCGTGGACGTCACAGGCGTGGCGCTCGTCCGCTGCGCCCTGCGCCTCCGTGTGCCTGCGGGCGCCCCGGCGGGCCTGGCCTGGGAAGTGTCCCTCGTCGTCGACGGTATGAAGTACGCCCGTTGCCTCGGTCGCCCCGGCCGCGAGCGCCTCGTCGCGGACGTGGCCGCCAACGTCTCGAAGCTCTCCGGTGTCCACACGGTGGGCGTCCGCCTGGAGCTCGTCTCCCCGTGAGGTGTCGCCATGGCCACGGTTGAGTTGCCCGCCCTCTACGTCGACACCGTCTCCCTCACCACAGAGACGCGCCGCCCCCTCCTCCTCAACCTTGCACCGGGCCCCGAGGAGGAGGACGTCCCCGTCGAGGCCACGCTGGAGCTGGAGCTGGTGGACGTCGGCGCGGACGGCATTGCCCGGGCCGCCACACGCGTCTGGGTGGACAGCGTCCTCGCCTTCGAGGGCGGGGCCAGCGTCGAGGTGGCGCCCGCCTTCGCGGGGCCACTCGCGGAGGTGACGCAGACGGCGGACACCCTGCGCGTGGTGCTCCACCCGGCGGTGCCGCTGGCCAGCCAGGCCACCGTCTCCGTGCGCGTCGTCTCCGCCACGGCCGGCGGCGAGCACCTCCTCGACGAGACGTACACCTTCACCGTGGAAGACAGGACGGCGCCCCGTCTCGTGGGTGCCCAGGCCCTGGCTGCGAAGTCGGTGCGCCTCGCCTTCGACGAGGACGTGCGGGTGCCGGCCTCGGCGCGCTTCACCTTCACGGCTCGCGGGGCGCCCGCAGTCCCGGTGGCGTCCATCGAGGCTGCGGCGGACGGCCCCCTCGTCCACCTCGCCCTCGACACGGAACTGACGCAGGACGTGGTGTACGAAGTGCGCGTGGAGGGAGCGACGGACGCACACGGCAACCCGGTGCTCGCCCCCTACCACCGCGCCACCTTTCCTGGCTTCCGGCCAGCCCGGCCGCCCTCCCGGCACTTCCAGCTCTGGGACATGCTGCCCCGCCACAATCGCCGCGACGACGTGACGGGCGACCTGCACCGCTTCATCTCCTGCCTCCAGGAGGTGACGGACTTGCTGCTCTCTGACTTGGACGCCTTCCCCGACATCTTCGACTTGGAGCGCGCGCCGGAGGCCTTCCTGGACGCCATCCTCCAGGACTTGGGCAACCCCTTCGCCTTCGAGCTGGACGTCCTCGCCCGGCGCCGCCTGGCCGCCATCCTCGTGGAGATGTACCAGCAGAAGGGCACCGCACTGGGTCTGCGCAACGCCATCCGCTTCTTTCTCGGCATCGAGGTGAGGGCCATCTCTCCCTTCGCCTCGGACACCCTCGTGCTGGGTGAGTCCGAGCTGGGCGTGGACTGGGTGCTGGGCCCCTCAGAGCGCTTCGCCCGCTACGCCTTCAACGTCGAGGTGGAGCGCCTCCTCTCGCCTGCGGAGCGCCAGCGCCTGCGCCCCCTCGTCGAGTACCTCAAGCCCGCCCACACCCACTTCATCGACTTGGTGGAGCCCCTGCCCCCCATTCTCCCCGAGCACTGGGAGCTGGGACTCAGCGAGCTGGGCGAGACGACGACGCTGCACTGACTCTGCGGAGGCCCACTGTGACGAGCAGAGGCAGCGGGCACGGCCCCTACCGCCGTAGCTTCCGCTCCTTCGCAAGCTTCGCGAACTCTGCCTTATGCTTCGCACAGAAGTGGGTGGACTTGAGGTCGATGTGCTGAATGCGAACGGGCGCGCGGAGCACACACACCGGAGCATGGCACGGAAAGCTCATGCCCATCAGCTTTGCGATGCTACTGGTGAGCTGGTTCTGGAGGCGAAAACGCGCGAGTTCGAGCGCCTCTCCCTCAAGACGAGTATCACGCGGCATGGAGAGGCCTTCCAGACTGCGCATGCGTGACACCGACGCAACGGCGCGTGCTGTGGGCAAGTCATAGATGGCGTACATGAAGTTGGCGCCATTTGCGCCGAGGTCCTCGTTAATCACATAGAGGGTGCCCTGTGCGGTTGGCAGCTTCGGCAGCAACTCATCCCAGATGACCTGCTCCCGGCGTTTCGAGTACGTGCCGTCTGGTAGCGGCTGAATGCCTTTCAAGCGGATGTCGAGCCCCGGGAATCGCTCGGCAAGAACCGTCACGATGCCATCGAGCTCGGCCGGGACCCGGTTTCCGAGGGGAACCAGCTCGACCCGCTTAATGGACGGAGGCTTTGGAACCGTACTGGAATCCGGCTGCACGTAAGGACGCATGGCCCCTGCTTGTGCAAAGGCAGGAAGAGAAAGAACACAGGCTAGCCAGACCATCCAGGACACGACAGGCGCGAGGAACCGGTGCATGAGGGAAGCCTAGACCTCGTGCGACGGGAACTCCAGCCGCGAAACCTGCCATATCCATCCCTCCTCAGTCTGCGCCATAGCTGGCCCCCATCGCGGGCACCTCCGCGTACGAGCCTCGCGGACTCCCAGGCGTAGAATGCAGCCAGGCCAAACGCAGCTATGTGATGTCCCCAATTTCTCGCGCCATGCCTTTGCTTTCCTCTGGAGGGCGCAGGCATGAGCAACCGGTTGGATTTTTTCTTCAGGCAGCGCGTGACAGAGGCCGAGCTGGACCTGGCCTTCGCGCAGTTGGAGCAGGCGGACAGAAACCTCGCCGCCGACTTGGGCGTCCACGGCGTCATCTCCGGGGCGGTGCCCGCGCCGCACTCTCCCGTGCCCAACCTCTCCGTTGATTTGACGGCCCCGGGCCGCGCCTACGACAACCTCGGCCAGCGCATCTTCTTCGGCACCGGGCAGACGGTGGACTGCGCGGTGGACTTGTCGGGCATCCCCACCGACGTCTCCACCTCGGGCAGCGAGCGGTGGGTGGGCATCTTCCTGCGCTTCACTCGCCTGCTGTCGGAGCCGCGCACGGACGGCAACTCTCAGCAGGTGTACTTCCGCCGCGACGAGTCCTTCGAGCTGGTGGTGCGCCAGGCGCCGGAGGGCCCCGTCGGCCAGGCGCCCAAGCCCGCCCTCCAGCCCGACGAGCTGCTGCTGTGTGACGTCCGGCGCCGCCCGGGGCAGACGCAGATTCTCGCCGCAGACTTGGACACCTCCCGCCGCCAGGCCTTCATCTTCGCCCGAGGCACCTCCGTGGCCGTGGAGAGCGGCACCTGGGACGTCCTGAGCCCCAGCGCGGACACGGTGCAGGCGACGCTGGACGAGGTGGACGCCGAGCTGGCCGGCCACTTCTCCGGCGCCGCCCGGAGACACGGGGCCGGTGCCGTGGACTACGCGCCCCACGGCTTCATCGCCTCCACCACCGTGCAGGAAGCCGTGGACGAAGTCGTCGACAAGCTCTCCTCGGCCGCTGCTGGCACGCCGGGCGCTTCCCGCGTGGGCGCGGACGCGGTGCCTGGCGCTCCCAACCTGCTGCCGGCGGGCACCGTGGACGCACAGCTCTCCTCGCTGCTGAGCTTCGTGAATGCCCACCAGGGCGCGGCCACTGGGGCCCACCACGCCAGCGCCATTGGCGCCACGCCCCATGGCTACGTCAGCAGCACCAGCGTCCAGGCCCAGTTGCAGGAGGTTGTCACTCGCCTCGGCGAGACGACGGCCGAAAGCCCCGGTGCGTCTCGTGTCGGAGGAGACGCACTGGCAGGGACGCCTCACACCCTCCCCGCCAGCAGCCTGCGGCAGCAGGTGGCCGCGCTTCTGGGATTCCTCAACGGGCACCTCACCCAGGGCGTGGGGGCCCACGCGGCCTCCTCCGTCTCCGTCGCGGACGCGGGCAACCTGCTGACGGCGAGCACCGTCGAGGCGGCCCTCGCCGAAGTCCTTGGGGCCTTCAGCGGCGGGCACTTCCGCGGCAACGAAACGGCGGTGGGCCAGCACAAGGCCATCCTCCAGCCCGTCCTGGGCACCGGCCGCGTCCTTCTCCTCGACGCCCAGGGTGCGGGCGGCGCCGCCGCGCGGCTGCGCCTCTACGCCGACAGCGACTCGGTGTGGTTCACCCTCAATGCGGCCTGGAATGGAAGTGCCTGGGCCCGGGACACCAGCGGGACGGCCTCCGGCGGCTTTCGCCTCTCACGCAACGAGGCGGAGTTCCTCCACGACGCCAACACTGACGTCACCTTCACCACCTGGACGCGCACCTGGCGACTTCCCATGAGTAGCACCGCCAGCAACACGGCCTTCGAGGTGGCGGGTAGCGTGCGCGAGGTGGGCCGGCTCGGCCTCCAGTACAGCAACAGCGACACCGCCGCGCACGACAACCTGGCTGGGGGCGGCTCGGTGACGTTCCGCAGCCGCTTTCCCACCGCGCCCTCCTCCATCACCCTCACCCCCTACGCCACCAGCGGCAGCTTCGTCGGCAACCCCACCGTCATGGTGCCCGACAGAGACGGCTTCGCCTTCTACAGCCACCAAAACCTCTCAGGCCTCGCCGCGACGTACTGGTACGGCTCGTACACCGCTGTCGCGTGAGGACGCCCATGGCCATTCACGAAGTCACTGCCGAAGACGTGCTGCAGCGCTGCGCCCGGTGCGGCAGCGGCAATCGCCTCTCCCTCGACACCCTGGAGGTCGGCGTCGCGCGCCGGGAGGACGTGGACGACGGCCTCGTCCAGCTCCCTCCCTGTCCCGCCTGCCGCTCCACCGAGTTTCTCATCCGCGCG
>NZ_FNAJ01000038.1 GCF_900101905.1 Myxococcus virescens
CTTCCACCGCGTCCCCATTGGCCGCCCCGTAGCCAATACGGTGCTGTACGTGTTGGACACGCATGGGCAGCCGGCTCCGGTGGGCATCCCGGGCGAGCTGCACATCGGCGGCGTGCAGGTGGGACGCGGCTACTGGCAGCGACCGCAGTTGACGGCGGAGCGCTTCATTCCCGACGCCTTCAGCGGCATACCGGGCGCGCGCCTGTACCGCACCGGAGACGTGGCGCGGTGGTTGCCGGACGGCACGCTGGAGTACCTGGGCCGGGCCGACTTCCAGGTGAAGCTGCGCGGCTTCCGCATCGAGCTGGGTGAAGTCGAGACCGCGCTTGCCGCGGACCGGGCCGTCCGCGACTCCGTGGTGCTGGCTCGTGAGGATTCGACGGGTGACCAGCGATTGGTGGCCTACGTCGTCCTGGACGATGCGGCGGCAGCGCAGGAGGTCGACGCGTCCTCGCAGTGGCAGGCCATCTACGACGAGGCCTACGCACGCGAGACGACGGAGAGCGAAGACCCGACCTTCAACATCGTTGGCTGGGAGGACAGCTACACCGGCGAGTCGCTGCCGCCCGCGCAGATGCGTGAGTGGGTGGACACCACCGTGGCGCAGATCCTCGGCTTCCAGCCCAAGCGGGTGCTGGAGCTGGGGTGCGGCACCGGCCTCCTCTTGTACCGGCTGGCGCCTCGCTGCGAGGCCTACTGGGGCGTCGATTTCGCCCGGCCGGCCCTGGACCGCATCGAGCGCCAGCGTGAGCGCATGGGCGGCGCTCTGGATTCCGTGCACCTGCTGCACCGGAGCGTGGACGACTTCTCTGGCCTGGAGCCGGGCTCGTTCGACACAGTCGTCATCAACTCGGTCGTCCAGTACTTCTCCAGCCCTGAGTTCCTGCTCGACGTGCTTCGCGGGGCCGTGCGCGTCCTGAAGCCAGGGGGCCGGGTGTTCCTGGGTGACGTGCGGAGCCTGGAGCTGCTCGAAGCCTTCCGTGCCTCGGTGCGCTTGCACCGGACCGCGGGCCCCGTCGCCACGTCCCAGTTCGCCTATCGCGTCCAGCGCGACATCCTGGCGGAGAAGGAACTGGTCCTCTCCCCTGCCTTCTTCACCGCCCTTCCAGAGCGCATCCCGGGCATCCAGCGCGTGGAGGTGCTGCCGAAGCACGGGCGCTACGACAACGAGCTCAGCCGCTTCCGCTACGAGGTCATCCTCCACGTCGGCGACGCGGCCAAGACTCCCGTCCGGCGCACGAAGCCGGACTGGGTGGACGGCGCCGGACTCACCCTGGACGGACTGCGCGAACAACTGAGCGCACGGCCTGGGCTGCTGGCCGTGCGGGGGCTCCCCAACGCGCGAGTCCTGGAGTCCACTCGGCTCGTTGAACTGCTGTCCGCCACGCCTCCGCCCACGGTGGCGGGGCTTCGCGAGGCCCTGCGTGACTGGCCGGGTCCCCGCGGCGTGGAGCCGGAGGACCTGTACGTTCTGGGCTCGGAGCTCGGCTACGAGGTCCGGGTGAGCTGGGCCTCCGCGCACCGGGATGGTGCGCTGGACGTGGTGTTCGCTCGCCCCGATGAGGTGGGCACGCTCGACTTGTCCCCCGAACCCAAGCAGGTCACCTCCTGGGATGGCCTTGCCAGCGATCCGCTGCGCGGGGCTCGGAGTGCACAGGCGGTGAGCCGTCTCCGCGACGCGCTGGCGGCCAAGCTGCCGCCGCACATGGTGCCCTCCGCCTTCGTGGTGCTGCCCGCCCTGCCCTTGTCTCCCAATGGCAAGGTCGACCGCAAGGCACTGCCCGCGCCAGAGGCCGAGCGCCTGGGCGCCGCGGACGCCTTCATCGCGCCCCGGACGCCCACCGAGGAGAAGGTGGCGCGCATCTTCGGTGAGATTCTGGGCCAGTCCCGAGTCGGCGCGAACGATGACTTCTTCGCGCTGGGGGGCCACTCCCTGTTGGCCACGCAGGTGGTCGTGCGCGTGCGCGCGCAGCTCAACACGGAGATCTCGCTGCGGACCCTGTTCGACGCGCCCACCGTGGCCCGTCTGGCGGAGCGCATCGAATCGCAAGCCCAACTGGCCGACGCACCGGGTGTCCCGGCACTGGTCCCGCTGGAGCGCGGTCCGTCCGCTGCCGAAGGACTGGCGGCTTCCTTCGCGCAGCAACGGCTCTGGTTCCTGGAGCAGCTGCACCCCGGGCAGGCCGCCTACAACCTCCCCGCGGCCCTGCGGCTGACGGGACCGTTGGATGTGGAGGCCCTGCGGCGCACCTTCCTGGAAGTGGTCCGCCGTCACGAAGCGGTGCGCACCACTTTCGTCACGCGCGAAGGACAACCGGTCCAGCGCATCCACCCGGCGCCGGCTGAATGGCCGCTGCCCGAGGAGGACCTGCGCGGCCTGGAGCCCGAGGCCCGCGACGCGGCCCTGCAGGCCCGGATGGCCGAAGAGGCCCACCACGCCTTCGACTTGGAGAAGGGTCCGTTGCTGCGCACGGTGCTGCTGCGCACCGGCGCGGACGCGCATGTGCTGCTGCTGTGCATGCACCACATCATCTCGGACGGCTGGTCCGTTGGCGTGCTGGTGCGGGAAGTGGCCGCGCTCTACGGAGCGCTGTCTCAGCGGCGTGAGGCCGCGCTGCCCGCGTTGTCGGTGCAGTACGCGGACTACGCCGCGTGGCAGCGGCGCGTACTGGAAGGCCCGGCGCTGGCGCCGCAACTGGACTGGTGGCGCTCACGCCTCGAAGGCGCTCCTTCGCTGGAGTTGCCCACCGACCATGCACGCCCCGCGGTCCGTAGCGGTAAGGGCGCCTCGTACTTCTTCACGCTGTCCTCGGAGCAAGTCGCGGGCCTGGAGCGCGTAGCCTCGGCCCACAACGCCACGCTGTACATGGTGTTGATGGCGGGCTGGCAGGCGCTGCTCGCGCGCTACTCCGGGCAGACGGACTTCTGCGTGGGCACGTCGGTGGCCCATCGCACCCGGCCTGAGCTCGAAGGGCTCATTGGCTTCTTCGTCAACACGCTGGCGCTGCGCGCGAACGTGGATGGCGATCCGCGTTTCGATGACCTGCTGGCGCGAGTCCGTGAGGAGTCCCTGGCGGCCTTCGCGAACCAGGACGTTCCCTTCGACCGGCTGGTGGAGGTGCTGGGCGGCCAGCGCGACCTGTCGCGCACTCCACTGTTCCAGGCCGCCTTCGTTCTCCAGAACGCCCCCATGCAGCCGCCCACGCTGCCGGGCATGGTCGTCGACGTGCTGCACACCGGCACGGACACGGCCCGGTTCGATGTGACCGCCCTGCTGGTGGAGCGTGGCGGGCGGCTGGAGGGCGAGCTCGAGTACAGCCTCGACCTGTTCACCCCGGAGACCGCGCGCCGCATGGTGGAGCACTTCCAGCGGCTGCTCCGCGGCGTCGTGGAGGACGCCTCACGCCGCATCAGCGCGGTGCCACTGTGGAGCGAGGCCGAACGCCACGAAGTGCTCGTGGCCTGGAACGACACGGCTGCGCCCTATCCCGCTGACACGACCGTCCATCAGTGCTTCACGGAGCAGGCGCTGAGGACTCCGCAGGCCATCGCCGTCGAGCATGAGGGCCGCTCGCTCACGTATGCGGAGCTGGATGCGCGTTCCAACCAGCTCGCGCACCACCTGCGCTCGTTGGGCCTGGGCGCCGAATCGCGCGTGGGCGTCTTCCTGCACCGGGGCCTGGACCTGCTGGTGGGCCTGCTGGGCATCCTCAAGGCGGGCGGCGCCTATGTGCCGCTGGACCCGTCGTACCCCGCGCAGCGGCTGGCCTTCATGGCCGAGGACTCCGGTGTCGCCGCCATCCTCACCGAGTCGGCGTTGGAGGACGAGCTGCCCGCCGGTTCGCAGCTCATCGTGGTGCTGGATGAGGAATGGGCGCGGATTGAGCGCCAGCCGTCGACGCCCGTGACGGGCGGGCTCGTGAGCCCAGAGCAGCTCGCGTACATCACCTACACCTCCGGCTCGACGGGGATGCCCAAGGGCGTGGCCATTCCGCACCGGGGCGTGGTGCGCCTGCTCATCGGCTCTCGCTTCGTGGACTTGGGGCCGTCGGAGGTGGTGCTGCAACTGGCGCCCCTGGCCTTCGACGCGTCCACTCTGGAGATTTGGGGCGCGCTGCTGCACGGAGCGCGCCTGGTGCTCTACCCGCAGCGCACGCCGGACCTGGCGGAGCTGGGGCAGGCGCTGGTGCGGCACCAGGTGTCGGTGCTCTGGCTAACGGCGGCACTCTTCGAGCAGATGCAGCAGCACCAGCCGGAGGCTTTGGGCACGGTGCGTCAGCTGCTCGCTGGCGGCGACGTGTTGCCGGCGCCTCGCGTCCGGGAGCGGCTGGCGCAGGGCGTGGGGTTGGTAAACGGCTATGGCCCCACGGAGGGCACCACCTTCACCGCGTGCCACCGGATGGCGCCGGGCGACGCGGTGGGTGACTCCGTCTCCATTGGACGGCCCATCGCGAACACTCAGGTGTACGTGCTGGACTCGGAGATGCAGGCGGTGCCCGTGGGTGTCCCGGGTGAGGTGCTCATCGGCGGTGACGGCCTGGCCCGGGGGTACCTGGGCCAGCCCGCGCTGACGGCCGAGCGCTTCGTGCCCAATCCCTTCGGGTCTCCGGGGGCCCGGTTGTACCGCTCGGGAGACCGTGCGCGTTGGCAGGCGGACGGCACGCTCCAGTTCCTGGGCCGCGTGGACTTCCAGGTGAAGCTGCGCGGCTTCCGCATCGAGCTGGGTGAAGTCGAGGCCGCGCTGCGCAACCACTCCGCGGTGGAGACGGCGATTGCCGTGGTGCGCGAGGACATCCCGGGGGACCGGCGGCTGGTGGCCTACGTGACACCGGAGAATGTGGACACCGCGTCCGTCCGGGAGCATCTGCGCCAGCGGCTCCCCGAGTACATGGTGCCCAACGCCGTGGTGGCGCTGAGCACCCTGCCCCTGTCTCCGAATGGCAAGGTGGACCGTAAGGCCCTTCCGGCTCCGGACCTCGTCGGTCTGGGGGCTGAGGACTTCGTGGCGCCCCGAACGGAGCTGGAGCAGCAACTGGCGGTCCTGTTCAGCGAGGTGCTCGGACTGGAACGCACGGGCCTGAACGACGACTTCTTCGAACTGGGAGGCCACTCGCTGCTGGCCACCCAGGTCGTGACCCGGCTGCGCGCCCAGCTTGGCGTGGACCTGCCGCTGCGCACCTTCTTCGAGGCCCCCACCGTGGCGCGCCTCGCCGCGCGCCTGGAGTCGGCGCCGCGAACCAGCACTTTGCTTCCCTTGGAGCCCCTGCCCCGGCCGGCCCAAGGCGAGGCGACCTTCGACGTCTCGTTCGCGCAGCAGCGGCTCTGGTTCATCGAGCAACTGCATCCCGGACAGTTCACCTACAACGTGCCCGCGGCATTGCAGCTGAAGGGGCGGTTGGACGAGGAGGCGTTGCGGCGCACCTTCCTGGAAGTGGTCCGCCGTCACGAAGCGGTGCGCACCACCTTCGTCATGCGCGAGGGTCAACCGGCCCAGCGCATCCACCCGGCGCCCGCCGAGTGGCCACTGCCCGTCGAGGACTTGAGCGGCTTGGAGCCCGAGGCCCGTGACGCGGCCGCGCAGGCCCGCATGGTCGAAGAGGCCCACCGCGCCTTTGACTTGGAGAAGGGGCCGCTACTGCGCACGGTGCTGCTGCGCACGGGGCCGGACGTGCATGTGCTGCTGCTGAGCATGCACCACATCATCTCGGACGGCTGGTCCATGGGCGTGCTGGTGCGGGAAGTGGCCGCGCTCTATGAATCGCTGTCGCAGGGCCGTGACGCCGTGCTGCCAGTGCTGACCGTGCAGTACGCGGACTACGCCGCATGGCAGCGACGTGTGCTGGAAGGCCCGGCGCTGACGCCGCAGTTGGACTGGTGGCGCTCGCGGCTCGAAGGCGCTCCCACGTTGGAGTTGCCCACCGACCACCCGCGCCCGGCGGTGCGCACGTTGCGCGGGGCCACGCATACGTTCACGCTGCCGCCTTCCCTGGTGGCTGGGCTGGAGCGCGTAGCGTCGGCCCACAACGCCACGTTGTACATGGTGCTGATGGCGGGCTGGCAGGCGCTGCTCGCTCGCTACTCCGGGCAGACGGACTTCTGCGTGGGCACGCCGGTGGCCCATCGCTCCCGGCCCGAGCTCGAAGGGCTCATCGGCTTCTTCGTCAACACCCTGGCGCTGCGCGCGAACGTGGACGGCGATCCCCGTTTCGAGGACCTGCTGGCGCGAGTCCGCGAGGAATCCCTGGCGGCCTTCGCGAACCAGGACGTTCCCTTCGACCGGCTGGTGGAGGTGATGGGTGGCCAGCGCGACCTGTCGCGTACCCCCTTGTTCCAGGCCGCCTTCGTCCTCCAGAACGCGCCCATGCAGCCGCCCACGCTGCCGGGCCTGGTTGTCGACGTGCTGCGCACGGGCACGGACACGGCCCGGTTCGATGTGTCTGCGTTGCTGGTCGAGCGCGGCGGGCGCCTGGAAGGTGAGCTCGAGTACAGCCTCGACCTGTTCACTCCGGAGACCGCGCGCCGCATCGTGGAGCATTTCCAGCGGCTGCTCGAAGGTGTCGTGGAGGACGCTTCACGCCGCATCAGCGCGGTGCCGCTGTGGAGCGAGGCCGAGCGCCACGAAGTGCTCGTGGCCTGGAACGACACGGCTGCGCCCTACCCCGCCGACACCACTGTTCATCAGCGCTTCATGGAGCAGGCCCGGCGCACGCCGGAGCGTGTCGCGGTGACCTTCGAGGGCCGTTCGCTCACCTACGCGGAGCTGGACGCTCGTTCCAACCAGTTGGCCCGGCACCTCGTGTCCTTGGGACTGGGGCCGGAGGCCCGCATTGGCGTGTGCGCGTCGCGCGGGTTGGAGTTGGTCATCGGGGTGCTGGGTGCACTCAAGGCCGGTGGCTGCTACGTGCCGTTGGACCCGTCCTGGCCCGTCAAGCGCCTGGAGCACGCGACCTCGACGGCGCGCCTGTCCGCGGTGTTGACGTGGCAGTCGCTGTTGCCCTCCCTCGAGGACGGTCCGTGGCACGTCGTGGCGCTGGACGCGGATGCGGCGGACATCGCCCGTCAGTCCCCGGAGGCCGTGCAGGTTCCCGTGTTCCCAGAGGGACTGGCGTTCGCCACCTTCACCTCGGGGTCCACGGGAACGCCCAAGGGCGTGGCCGTGCCACATCGGGGCTTGCTGCGGCTGAGCGAGGGCTCCCGCTTCCTGACCCAGGCGCCCGAGGAAGTCACCCTTCAGCTCGCGCCTGTGGCCTTCGACGTCTCCAGCATCGAGCTGTGGGGCACGCTGCTGCACGGCGGCAAGCTCGTCGTGTACCCGCCCGGGACGCCCGAGCCGGACGCGGTGGCCCGGCTCATCGTCGAGCACAAGGTGTCGTGGCTCGTCCTGGCGACGTCACTCTTCGATCTGTTGCAGCAGCACCAGCCCGAGGTCCTGGCGCGAGTGCCCAACCTGCTGATGGGCGGCGAAGCGATGCCAGCCCCCCGTGCGCGGGAGCGGTTGGCGCGGGGTGGTGCCCTGACCAACGGCTACGGGCCCACCGAATGCAGCACCATGGCCACCCGGCATACACTGTCGCCTGGGGACTCCGTGGGCCGCTCCGTCCCCATTGGCCGGCCCATCGACAACACCGAGGTCTATGTCCTCGACCCGGCACTGCGTCCCGTGCCCGTGGGCGTGCCGGGTGAGCTGTGCCTGGGAGGACCGGGCCTCGCGCGCGGCTACCTGAACCGCCCGGACCTCACGGCCGAGCGCTTCGTGCCTCACCCGTTCAGCGCCGCCCCTGGAGCCCGGCTCTACCGCACGGGTGACCGCGTCCGCTGGAGCCCGGACGGCGTGCTGGAGTTCCTGGGCCGGTTGGATCACCAGGTGAAGGTGCGCGGCTTCCGCATCGAGCTGGGTGAAATCGAAGCCGTGCTGCGCGCGCATCCTTCTGTCGTCGAGGCCACGGCCGTCGTGCGCGAGGACGCCTCCGGCAGCAATCGCGTGGTGGCGTATGTCGTTCCCCCGCAGGCGGATGTGGCGCCGCTGCGCGAGTACCTGCACCAGCATCTGCCGGACTACATGGTCCCGTCCGCGTTCGTCGGACTGGACGCCTTCCCGTTGACGCCGAATGGCAAGGTGGACCGCAAGGCCCTGCCGGCCCCGGACCTCGGTCTGGGAGCGGCGGACTACGTGGAGCCTCGAACGGAGCTGGAGCAGCAACTGGCGGCCCTGTTCCGCGAGGCGCTTGGCCTGGAACGCGTGGGCCTGAACGACGACTTCTTCCTCATGGGGGGCCACTCGCTGCTGGCCACCCAGGTTGTGACGCGGCTGCGCGCGCAGCTCGGCGTGGACCTGCCGCTGCGCACCTTCTTCGAGGCCCCCACCGTGGCGCGCCTCGCCGCGCGCCTGGAGTCGGCGCCGCGGACCGGCACCTTGCTTCCCTTGGAGTCCCTGCCCCGGCCGGCCCAGGGCGAGGCGACCTTCGATGTCTCGTTCGCTCAGCGCCGCTTGTGGTTCATTGAGCAACTGCATCCCGGACAGGTCACCTACAACATGCCCGCGGCCTTGCGGCTGACGGGACGGTTGGACGAGGAGGCCCTGCGGCGCACCTTCCTGGAAGTGGTCCGCCGTCACGAAGCGGTGCGCACCACCTTCGTGACGCGCGAAGGTCAACCGGTCCAGCGCATCCACCCGGCGCCCGCCGAATGGCCACTGCCCGTCGAGGACTTGAGCGGCTTGGAGCCCGACGCTCGTGACGCGGCCGTGCAGGTCCGCATCGCCGAAGAGGCTCACCACGCCTTCGATTTGAAGCAGGGCCCGCTGCTGCGCACGGTGCTGCTGCGCACGGGGCCGGACGTGCATGTGCTGCTGTTGTGCATGCACCACATCATCTCGGACGGCTGGTCCATGGGCGTGCTGGTGCGGGAAGTGGCCGCGCTCTATGAGGCGCTGTCGCAGGGGCGTGAGTCCCCGTTGCCAGCGCTGACGGTGCAGTACGCGGACTACGCCGTGTGGCAGCGGCGCGTACTGGAGGGCCCGGCGCTGGCGCCGCAACTGGCCTGGTGGCGCTCGCGGCTCGAAGGCGTTCCCACGTTGGAGCTGCCCACCGACCACGTGCGTCCCGCGGTCAGTAGCGCCAAGGGCACTTCGTACTTCTTCTCGCTGTCCGCGGAGCTGGTGGCGGGTCTGGAACGCGTGGGCTCGGCCCACAACGCCACGCTGTACATGGTGCTGATGGCGGGGTGGCAGGCGCTGCTCGCGCGCTACTCCGGGCAGACGGACTTCTGCGTGGGCACGTCGGTGGCCCATCGCACGCGGCCGGAACTCGACGGGCTCATTGGCTTCTTCGTCAACACCCTGGCGCTGCGCTGCCGGTTGAACGGCAATCCGACCTTCGCCGAGCTCGTGGTCCGTGTCCGCGACGAGGCCCTGGGCGCCTTCGCCCATCAGGACGTGCCGTTCGAGCAGCTCGTGGATGCCGTGGGCGGTGAGCGCGACCTGTCCCGGACGCCGCTGTTCCAGACGCTCTTCGTGCTCCTGAACTCGGACCTCATCCAAGCGCCGTCGCTTCCGGGGCTCCACGTCGACGTGTTGCCGAGCGCGACGGACACGGCCCGGTATGACTTGACGCTCGCGATGAGGGCGCGCGGCGGCGAGTTGGAAGGCCAGCTGGAATACAGTCAGGACCTCTTCACCGCGGACACCGCCAGGCGAATGGTGGAGCACCTTCGAGTGCTTCTGTCGGCGGTGGCGGATGGGGCCGGTTCGCAGCGGCTCAGTGCGCTGACCATGATGGAGGCCCAGGAGCGCCAGCAGGTGCTCTCGACCTGGAATGCCACCCAGGCCGCCTATCCGGTGGACGCGACCGTGCCTTCGCTCTTCACGGAGCAGGCACTGAGGACTCCACAGGCCATCGCCGTCGAGCATGAGGGCCGCACGCTCACGTATGCGGAGCTGGATGCGCGTTCCAACCAACTCGCGCACCACCTGCGCTCGCTGGGCCTGGGCGCCGAATCGCGCGTGGGCGTCTTCCTGCACCGGGGCCTGGACTTGCTGGTGGGCCTGCTGGGCATCCTCAAGGCGGGCGGCGCCTACGTGCCGCTGGACGCGTCGTACCCCGCGCAGCGGCTGGCCTTCATGGCCGAGGACTCGGGTGTCGCCGCCATCCTCACCGAGTCGTCGTTGGAGGACGAGCTGCCCGCCGGTTCGCAGCTCATCGTGGTGCTGGATGAGGAATGGGCGCGGATTGAGCGCCAGCCGTCGACGCCCGTGACG
>NZ_FNAJ01000039.1 GCF_900101905.1 Myxococcus virescens
CCGGAGGCCGCGTGTACCTGGAGCTGGCGGAGGGCACTCCGGTCGAAGCCGAGCGCGCGATGGCGCTGCTCAAACGCCTCGTGGGTTGAGCCCTCCTGAGCCCCTCTGCGGGCACCGCGTGCGGCGCGCGCCCCAGCGTCGGAGGGAGGCTCCTCCGACTGAACCAGCGGACGCGGCGGGAGACTCCGCGCCGACACATCCCGCCAATCCCCAGCCTATGGCCAGGACAATCACACACACTGGAATTCCGCCTACCGCCCAAGCCCAGAAGCGCCGGGCTGCGCCCCCCCCACCACAGTGGGCCGGCGTGAAACCCCGCGAATTCTCGCGGCAATTCCAGGCAGAAAAATCCACACCGCCAGCCGTCGAAGATGACTTGCTTCATCCACACACCAGAGCGTGTATGTGTTTCGCGACGGGCACCACAGCCCCGCGCGAATGCGAGAGGCAAACTCCATGAAGACGCTCCGGTTTGGAATTGAGATTGAGACGGTTGGCGCCAGCCGCCAGAAGCTGGCCTACGCGATTCAGAGCGCGGTGGGTGGGCACGCTTCCGGCGACTACCGGGGCTGGCAGGTGACGGACGCCCAGGGCCGCACCTGGAAGGTGGTGGCGGACGCCTCGCTAAGCGGGGGCGAGCGCAGCGGCGAAATCGTCTCCCCCATCCTCACCTACCAGGACATGGACGCCTTACAGCAGGTGGTGCGCGCCGCGCGCGAGGCCGGCGCCCGCGCCGACGCCTCCACCGGCATCCACATCCACGTCGACGGCAGCCGCTTCGATGCCAAGGGCGTCACCAACCTCGTCAAAATGGTGCACAAGCAGGAGCGCCTCCTGGAGACGGCCCTCGGGGTGAGCGCAGCGCGGCTGGCCCGGTACTGCCGGCCCATCGACACGGCCTTCCTCCAGCGGCTGGAGGCACGGCGCCCGCGCACCCTGCAGGAGGTGAATGAGGCTTGGTACGGGCGCCGCAACAGCATGCCCAACCGCTACGACTCCAGCCGCTACCACGGTCTCAACCTCAACAGCCTCTTCTTCCGGGGTACCATCGAATTCAGGTACTTCAACGGCACGGTGCACGCGGGAGAGGTGAAGGCCTACGCCCAACTGGTGTTGGCCCTGGCCGCACGGGCCCTGGCCTCGAAGGCAGCCTCCAGCAAGCGCCGCGACTTCAACCCCGCCACCGCCAAGTACGACTTCCGGGTGTTCCTCCTCCACCTCGGCCTCATCGGCGAGGAATTCAAGACGGCCCGCCTCCACCTCCTCAAGAAGTTGGAGGGAAGCGCCGCCTGGAAGGGCCAGCGCCGCGACAGGCGCGGCCCGAGCGGGGAGGGCACGCCCGGCAGCGAGGGCACGCAGGGCGGCGCTGGGGGCGCCCAGGGCGGCGTGCACGAGGCCCTCGCCGCCTGAAGCGGTTTTCACGCCGGGCCCTTGAGGGCGCTGGCCGGCAATGACTACGGCGGGCCGCGCGCCCGCCCTCAACACGGAGAAACCCATGCTCTACTTCGCCTACGGCTCCAACCTCGACATGGCCCAAATGCGCACGCGCTGCCCCAACGCCACCGTCGAAGCCCGCGCCACCCTTCCCGGCCACACCTTGGTGTTTGGCGGGTATAGCCGCCGCTGGGGCGGCGCCGTCGCCAGCCTCCAGCGCGTGCGCGGCGCCCACGTCGAGGGGGTGCTGTACCGCCTCACCCCCGAGGACTTGCGCGCCCTCGATGCCTTCGAGGGGCACCCCCTCGCGTACCGGCGCGCCATCCGGTTGGTGACGGACAGGGCCGGGAAGCGCCGCCGCGCGCTGGTGTACCTCCAGCCCGAGGCAGGCTTCGAATCCTGGCCTCCTGCGGCCACCTACTTCCGCGTCCTCTGGCACGCCTACGCCCGGCTGGGCTTTAACCGCGCCGCGCTCGCGAACGCCCTTGGAGGTGCGGCATGAAGCGCACTTCCCCCGCAGCAACGAGCGTCTTCGTCTACGGGACGCTGCTGTCCGGAGAACCCAACCACCACCTCCTGCGTGGCGCCCGCCTCGTCGGTCCGGCGCGGACGCGGCCCTGCTTCACCCTCTACGACTACGGGCCATTCCCAGCCCTGGCCTCGAAAGGCCAGCACACCGTCGCGGGGGAAGTGTACGAGGTGGACGCCCCTATGCTGGCGGCGCTCGACAGGCTCGAGGGCCACCCCCGCTTCTACCAACGCAGTCCCATTACTCTCGACGGGGGCGCGCGCGTCGAGGCATACCTGTTTCCCAAGGCGCGGCTGGCAGGCTGCCCTACCATCGAATCCGGTTGCTGGCGTCTACATCTTCAAGAGAGGGAATCATGGTAATCGTCATGCGCGACGGGCGCGTCTTCCAGGGCACGGCAGTCCAAATCGTCCGCGCCATGCAGGACATCGCCTTCGGCGTAGAGCGTCTGTCCTTGCCCGAGTACATCGAGTGGGTGGTGACCAATGCGCGCAGATTCGACGAGGTGGAGCTCCAGGTACCCGGAGGCACCGACGAGGAGATGGCCGCATCGTTGGTGGCGGAGATGATTCGCACAGGCCTGACGTCGAAGGGGTGAGAGATGAACCCACTACTTGCGCTCTCCTTGCGATGGAGGGTCTCCATGCCAGCCGACGGACATTCTCCAACCGTGTTCCACCTCAAGCCCAGGCAAGACTGACGTAGAATAATGACCATGGACTCGATGACGAAACTGGTGGAGGTGCTGCGCGGCTGGGATGATGGCCTTCTAAACAGGCTTAGCCTCTACGGAATGCTGGATGATTTGCTCAGCCCAGAAACCATCGACCAGGTCATCGCCGGCATTCCACCCACTCTGCGCAAAAAGTATGTTGAACATCTACAGAACACTTATGGTGGTCCCGACTTCAATGGGAAAGACCTCGTCCTTCTCTTTGGTGGCGCTGAGGACCGCGAGCGCCTCGACGAGCACCGAATCTGGAAGGAGAACGAGGAGCGCCGAATTGTTGAGATAACAGCCCCTGCCGTACGGGAGTGGCTCGCCAAGAAATCCGGCAGTCAAATGTAGTGTCCTTCGAGCGCGCGAGTTCCTCGTCCACCAAGGGGAGCCTGCCTACCGAGTGACGTGACGCCATGTTCAGTCGGGACGTCCTCCAGCGGGGGAAGAGGGCTCTCGCGAGCCCGGCGCGCCTCCACAAGCACCAAGGCCTCGCGGGCGCCCAGCTCCACCAAGGCAGCGGCCTCCGCCGCCCCATACTCCAGCTTCGCCTGGGCCAACCGCGTCCGCGCCGCGGGACTGCCGTCCAAGCACGCATACGCCCGCTGCAACTCCACCTCTGCCCGCCCCAGGCGCTCCGCGAGCGCCCGCCGTGTCTTCATGCTCATGGCCGAGGGTGGAAAGCAGGGGGGCATGCCGCACCTTCACTGACACCTCTTCGCGCGGGGCGTGTTGAGCGGCGGCCTGGTGCCTGCGTCCATCGACTTGTACTCCCCTGTCCGGGCCGGAAGACGCCAACGCAGCCCACGGGCGTGCGTCCCTGGCGACGTTGGCCCGTGGATTGAATTGCCCCGGAGGGCGATGCCACTGAAGGGCGTGGCTTCAATCAGCCGAACTCTGTCCACAGGCTGACGGTGACTTGCCTTTCCGGGCTCAGCACGGACTGCCTCGTCAGTGCGTTCTCCAGTTAGCGGTCGCGATTGCCACCGCATTTAAAGCAATGACTCTCACGCGCCGACAGCCGGCGAAGCCTGAAGGCCTTCGCACATTCATGTCAGCCCTTGCAGCTACGCTTCGCGGAATCCAGGGGGGAGAAGGCACCATGCTGTTGGTAGACGTGCTGGAGGAGCACCTCGACGAGGCCGAATTTCGGTGGCTGCAATGGGAGAAGGTGCTGGGGGCGCCGGACTTCTCACTGGTTGAGACTGCGCGGTTAGAGGCGCTTCTCCTCGCGCACCTGGACGGGCTGGTGGTTGGCGCATCCACCGCAGCCGAATCCGTGCTGCGCCCCGCCTTCGAGTCGGAGGACGCCTTCCGCATTTCCGCGGCGGCCTTCTCAATGCTGGCCCTCGGCGAGGTGGACGAAGTCCTGCTGCGACTGCGTGAGGCCGAGCCCGGAGCGCGCGCCGCCATTCGACGGGCTCTGGAGCTCAGCGAGGCCCATGGGCTGGGCGCACGCCTGCTCGACTTGTTGAAGCAGGAGGACTCTGCACTGCAGGTCGAGGTGCTGGAGGCGCTGGCGTTTCGGCAGGAAGCATCACTCGAGATGCTGGCGCGCTTCTTCACGCATGACGAGCAGCGGGCGCGGGTTGCGGCCCTCCGTGCCGCCCTTCCCTTCCCACAAGACGCAGCGCGGACGCTGCTGCCAAGCCTGCTGGACTCCTCCCACCCCGGCATTCGGGCGGCGGCGATGGAGGCAGGAGTGGCTTCCGGTGTGAGGCAAGCCTGGGAGATGTGCCGCACCGCCGTCCGCGCCCGCGACGCGCACAGCCTCGAAGCCATGGTGCTGCTCGCCATGGGCGGCAGCGAGGCGGACATCCCCTCGCTGCTGGCCCTTCTGGACGTCGAGCAACTCCGGGCCCATGCCCTCTGGGCCCTGGGCTTCAGCGGCCGGGTGGCTGCCATGGAGGCGTGCTTGGCGCACCTGGAGGTGCCCGGCGTAGCCCAACTGGCCGGGGAGGCCTTCTCGGCCATGACGGGCCTTCGACTGGAGGGGCCTTACGCCTTGCCCCCTGGCGAGAGGCCCGAGGGCGCTCCGCTTCCGCCCGAATTCGAAGAGGACTTGGACGCGGACCTGGTGCCCAAGCCCGAGGACGACTTGCCCTGGCCGAACGTGGCCACCGTCCGGGGCTGGTGGGACAAGGAGAAGAAGCGCTTCTTGAAGGGCACGCGGTACCTCCTCGGCAGCCCCTTCAGTGGCAGCGTCCTGGTGGAGGCGCTGGAAACCAGTCCCATGCGGCGCCGCCACGTGCTGTCGCGCGAGCTGGCCCTGCGGAGTCAGGGCACGTTGACGGTGCGCACTCGGACCTTCACGCATGTCCAGCGCGCGGAGCTGGCCAAAGCCCGAGCCGCCAGCGTCCGAATCCGCGCGCAGTCCTTCGACAGCGGCCTGCGCTGAGGGCGGGCCCCGAGCCGCTCTCCTTCCAAGGGCACACCTCGTCACCAACCATGTGGGCACTTCAGAACAAGACACCGTATGCCGCCGAGCGGACGTGGGTCCGCGACAAGGACGGCCACCACCTCTGGGTCATCGCACTCAAGGCGACCTTCGACGTCGACGACGCGGGCCACCTCCGCCCTGCCGACGAGCAGGAGCCTCCACTGCCCGAGCCCGTCTACTGGGGCGAGCCTGGACACTCCAGCCTGCGCTACGAGGCCGAGCTCGTCGCACCCAAGCCCCACACCGACGTCCTCATCAACGCGTGCGCCCATGCGCCCGGTGGACGACCTGCGCCCAGCGTCGAGGTGGCAATCCGCATCCACGACGTGGACAAGATGCTCGTGGTGCACGGGGAGCGCTTCTACACGCGCGGATTGACGGGCGTGAATCCTTCGTCTCCCAAGCCCTTCGTCTCCCAGCCCATTCTCTACGAGTGGGCCTGGGGCGGCACCGACACGCGTGACGCGGACGCGCGCAAGCACGTCAGCGACTTACGCAACCCTGTGGGCCGCGGAGTGGCCAGCCGCGAGGCACATCTGGTGGACCAGCCCGCGCACCGCATCGAATACCTGCGGGGAAACCCGGCGAAATCGGGGCCGGCCGGGCTTGGTCCTATCGCCAGTTACTGGTCTCCACGCCTTGCGCTGGCAGGCACCTTCGACGAGGCCTGGCGGAAGACGCGACATCCGCTGCTGCCGCGAGACTTCGATGAGCGCTTCGCCCTCTGCGCCCCCGCTGACCAGCGGCCCTCACGCCGTCTTGTGGGCGGAGAAAAGGTGGCCCTGGTGCACCTCACGCCGAAGGGCACGCTCCACTTCACACTGCCGCGCCTGCGCTTCGGCTTCGCCACCTACTTCGGCGCCGTCCGGCGCTTCCACGAGGCCGCCCTGGGCACCGTCGTCATTGAGCCCGAGGTGAAGAAGGTGCGCATGGTTTTCCAGACGGGATTGAGAGTCGGCCCGCAGGACATCGACTGCCTCGACTTCACGGCCATTACCGAGAGGACGGACTGACATGAGTGTCGAGGCAGTACTCGTGGCATCGGGAGCACGTACCCCCGCAGGGACGACAGCAGAGAGCGTCGCGGCGGCGGTGCGCGCGGGCATCAGTCGCGTGCGACTCCTCCAGGTGCCGGAGTTGGGGCGCCAGGCCGAGTCCTTCATCGCCAGGGACGGGCTGCTGGACGCGCAGGAGTGGAGCGGTGCGGCGCGCATGGCCGCGCTGGGGGCGGCGGCGTTGGACGAAGTCCTCGCCAAGCTGGCGCCCGCCCTGCCCCCGGAAAATGTCGAGGTGCCGGTGCTGGTGGGCCTTCCCGAGGAGCGCCCGGGCTGGAGGGCAGCGGATGCCTCGCGAGTCGTCGCCGCCCTCTCGGCACTAGGGAGTGAGCGCCTACGTCTGCGGGTGGAGCCCCGGCTGACGGGCCACGCCTCGGCGCTGGAGGGGCTACGAGAGGCCGTGACGCGTGTCAGCCGCGCCCCGCTGGTGATTGTGGGAGGCGTCGACAGCTACCATGACGTCCAGACGCTGGCCTGGCTGCGAGAGCGGAACCAGTGGCTGGAAGAAGGGAGGCGCACGGGCTTCGCACCAAGCGAGGGCGCAGCCTTCGTCGCGGTGATGACCGCGCCCCATGCACGCCGGTGGGGGTTCGCGCCCCACGCGATGGTGCGTGCCACAGCCACAGCCCGCGAGACGAAGCGCATCCACACCGAGGACCTCAACCTGGGCGAGGGACTGACGGTCGCCGTGGGAGAGGCGCTCGCGCCACTGGACGGCACGCGAGAGGTGGTGGCGTCCGTCCACAGCGACCTCAACGGCGAGCGCTACCGCTCTGAGGAGTGGGGCTTCGTCGCCCTGCGGCTGGGGGCCGCGTTTCGCGATGCCACTGCCATTCACACGCCCGTGAGCAGTTGCGGCGAAGTGGGCGCCGCCACGGGGGCGCTGAACCTCATCCTCTGCGCGCAGTCCTGGCGGCGCCGGTACGCGAGCGGTTCCCGTGCGCTACTCTGGGGCAGTTCGGAAGCTGGGTTGCGCGCCGCCGCACTGCTGGAAGAGCCACTGTCCGGAAGTCGAGAAGGAACGAATCCATGGCCAAAGTAACTGTCAATTCCCCAAGGACGCCCGTCACCAAGGGTAGCTCGGGCATCGCCTCGGCCACGCTGCCCAACGTCTGCAAGATGCCAGGCCCGCCGGCCCCCTTCGTCCCCACGCCCTTGCCCAACATCGGCAACAGTGGCGACTCGACCGAGGGGTACTCGAAAACAGTCACCATCAACGGGCACCCGGTCGCCATTGCCGGCGCCAGCTTCGGCAGCAAGGGGGACATGGCCAGCAAGGGGACAGGGGGCGGGCTCATCTCCAGCAACACCCACGGCCCGACGAAGTTCATCGGCCCCGGCTCAATGAACGTCAAAATCGAGGGGAGGAACGTGCAGTTGCTGGGCGACCCCATGCTCAACAACTGCGGCCCCTCCGGCAGCCCTGCGAATGCCGCCACCATGACGGGCATCATCCAGGCCTCCGGCGTTATGGCTGTCATCTACGGCGACGACATCCCGTGTTCGCTCTGCGGGAAGACGCACCCGCTGGAGGCAGGAGAAGAGACGCAGACGACGATTTCGAAGCTATTCCAGCGGCTCCAAGAAGCGCTCGACGCCCAGAAGCAGCAGGTCCTCCAGCGCAGCAAACTCGCCAAGGAAAAGAATCAGAAAGAAAAGCTCCTGGCTCAGTTAGAAGAGAAGAACACGGAAGAGAACAGAAGAATGGGAAGAGGGCTAAACTCGAAGCAGCGCGAGGAACTGATAGCGCTGCCCATCGAAATCTCGGCCCTCAGAGAGCAGGTCGACGCCCTCGACTCCTTCTTCAAGGCGAACGCCGTGCTCAGATTCTGTGGCGAAAGGAAAACCTACACCAAGGGCTACATGATTGGCGCCATGGCCTGTATATGCAGTACCAAGAAAGTTGCGGCCTGCTCAGGCCAAGCCCCTCCGGGCTTCGTAAAAGCTGTGCGGTCCGTGGGTTTTGAGTGCGCAAGTCCACCTGTCGGCCCTGAAAGTGAGCAGAAGATTTGGGACTGCGCCGCCAAGCAAATCATGGAAAAGCATGAAGGCCACAAGCCCAAGCAACTCATCGAGCGACTGTTCTACCCAGCACTCGAGGGTCTCAAGCCCGACCGCGGCCCCAGAGTCAAGTTCAAGGTTCGTCGAGAAGACCTGGACACCAAGAAGCTCTCCGAACCAGAGGAGCGCGAACAAGTCTTCAGCAGTGGCGACAACGTGCCCTCGTGCCTGGAGTGTCAAAACAAACTCCCCGCCCTCTACTGCCAAACAACGTGCCCCCGATAGAGCCCCCAATGAAAAGCTTCGTCGACTTCGTAGAAGAGTATCGCCCTGGTTTCTCCCAGGAGATTGTCCCAGCAGATAGATTCGACATAGCCGTCCTAGAGAAGCACGCGGGCCCACTCCCAGGTATCTACCGTCAGTTCCTTGAAACGATGGGCGCAAGCATCGGCGACCTTGAACTCGCAGAAGCCTCCCTGTCCATCGACGGAGCACTCGGCGCATACAGCCTCTCCTGGCTGAGTAATACTCGATACATCTATTTCGCTGGAGATCACGGACTCTCCAGTCGACATTGGTTCCTCGATCGCATGAGCCCGCATGGAGCCGACGACTGCATGGTCGTTCGCAGGGTGCTGGCAGAAAACAATCCTCCAGAGGCAAGCACGCCCCAGTACGTGGGGCTGGAAGAATTCCTCTACTACGAAGCCTTCAAGGAGCTTCGCCTGCCACAGCTACCCTTCCGGCGGAAGTTCTCGACACCGGATGACGCCGCTGCCGCAGCTCGCTACCGGGCCGACGTGGTGACTGCGTTGGCCGAGGAGAAGGGCTTCAAGCGGCTCCCTCCTGTCGAGCACTGCGCGCTGTACGAGCGAGGAGACGCAGCGCTGCTGCTCTATCGACATCCGACGCAGCCCACCTTCTCATTCATCCTGGGCTGCGAGGACTCGGCGGAGATGGAGCGACTGGCCCAGGATTTCGAGACACGAACGGGGCTGAAGAGCGTCATCACGCGGTAGGCAAAGCCTGGAAGTCGTAGCCCTCGTCGAGAGGTACGGAACATGCCCGGCGCTGACTGACGAGGTCGTGACGGACAGCAAAGTGGTGGAGTTCGTCCGCGGGCCACTGAAAGAGTGTGCAGGCGGAAGGCATCCTCAAGCAGTGCTCTCCTGCGGCTGTCACATCCCGTGTGCAAGTGCGCGCACCGCTATCGACTACGCCGCGGCCCTGGGGATTGGTAATCGTCTCCCAGCGTTGCCTTGTCGCCGCGTCCACAGCGGCGCCGTCGGCGCATCCGGTGCAACGCCTTTTACATATGCCTAAATCCCATCGTCTTCGCGAATTGCAGCCTTTCCACTACCCGAAGCAGGGCCTTTCTGGCGGCGCTCTTCCAGCGCAGTTCCTTGAGTCCGAGTTTCGGGCGGCCATTCGAGAGGAGGTTGTCGGTCCTGTCGCTACGCTCACCGCAGCGCTGAGTCGCCTTGCGCGGCGGTTGTCCGGAGCGCCGCAGCCTGCTCAGGCCGTGCGCACGGCGGGCCCCGCGCAACCGACAGAGGCTTCCCAGCCCGTCCGTGTGAAACCACCGCCGGCCGCCGCGCCCACGGCCCGGACCTGTGCCGTCATCGGATGCAAGCGCCCCCACCGCAGCCAGGGCTACTGCGCCACCCACTACCAGAAGCGGCGCCTCATGATGGCCACGGGCCGCCTGCACGCCGCGTGGGTGGAGGACGCCGCGCCCCACAGCATCCCTGAAGTCATTCTCCCGCGCGGGCGCAGGCCCAAGGCCGACGCCGCGCCTCCTGCTCC
>NZ_FNAJ01000040.1 GCF_900101905.1 Myxococcus virescens
CTCGCGTGCTCGGCGGGAAGTCGGTGTCGGCGCAAGCCCGCCCCTCGTCGGCCGACCTGCGACGGCCAACGGCTCCGCCATGGGCCGATTCCTTCCCCTACTGCTCTTCGCGAACCATGGCTGCGGTTCCCGCCACGTCGGCCTCCGCACAATGGGACATCTCCAACTCCTTCTCCAGCCCCATGAATGCCTCCATTTCACGAGGCCTGGAGGTTTCACGCCCCCAGGGAGTCCGGCACGACAAGGCACGGTGAACGCATACGTGGACTGGGCAGAGCTGCGGAGGAGAACGTCCAATTTTGACGTGTTCGTCCACCAGACGGGAGCATCACTCGAGCGGCCCCGTCAGCGGCCCTCCTCCGCCCCTCCGCTCCAGCCCTCACCCTCAACTGGGCCTCTATCCCGCCTATACGTCGTTGGGCGCCTCCGGGTTGCGGACCAGGACGCGCACGGAGGTGCTGCCTTCCGCCAGCAGCGCTCGGGCCGTGGCTCCGCCCTGTCGCCCCGTGACGGCGGTGACGAGGACAGTCTGGTGACGACTCATCGGCAGCTCCTTGGAAGTGGGGGGAGCCCCACCGCTTGTGTTCGCGTTGACTACGGAGGGGTCCCCCATTTGCCAAGGAAAAGGGGCGGACAAATGCCTTTCAAAATCCGGAGCGCCGGCCTCCATTCATCTGGCGACGCTGCCCACGCCGTCTGGAGGAACACCTTGAGCCTGCTGCTTGCCCTGAGTCTGGTCGCGCCCACGTCGCTTGCCCAATCGCCGTCCTCGCCCCGTGATGAGACCGTGCGGGTGCGCATCGAGACGGACGCCCCCGAGGTCAGCCTCTTCCGCGTCACGAGCGAGGGATACGGCACCGTCGCCACCACGGGAGGTACGGGCACCGTGGGCATCGTCCACTACCAGCGCGAGTGCACGATGCCCTGCGACGTCACCCTTCGCGACCCGACGACGGACTTCTTCATTGCGGGGTCTGGCATCACGCCCTCACGGCGATTCACGCTGTTGGACCACGGGCGGGATGTGTCCCTGAAGGTCGACCCGGGCAGCTCCGGACTGCGAACCACCGGCTGGCTCGCCACCATCTTCGGCGTCTCCCTGGCGGTCGCGGGTGGGGTGGCGATGGCCCTCGACGGCACGGTGTCCTCCGATTCATCCCTTCCGAAGGACAACACCTTGCGCAAGATGGGCATGGGCTCGCTGATTGGTGGCGGCGCACTGGTGGCGATTGGACTCCCCCTCTTCATCTTCAACGGGACGGATGTGAAGCTCGCGCCGAACAAGCTGACGGGGAACCGGGGATTCGACCTCTGATACAGAGGTCCCCCGGATGAGCCACCTCCAGCGCGCCCGCGTGTCCTCATGACCCCACCCCTCTTCCTAGGGGTGGTCCTCCCGCTCCTCGCCACCGCGTCGCCAGCGCCTTCGTCGGCGCGGTGGGGACTGCATTGGAATGCGCCCTCGGAGTGCATCCAGGCGGCGCCCCTGGCGCGCGCGGTGGAGGCTCGCCTGGGACGCTCCGTGTTCGGGGCCCTGCCGGATGTGCTCATCCATGGCGTGCTGGAGCCGGCGTCCTCGTCGGGGTGGTCCGCGAGGCTCACGCTCGTGGACGCTCGGGGTACCGTCCTGGGCAGCCGCGACATCGACTCCGCCACGCCCACGTGCGCGGACATTGAGCGTCGGCTCGTGCTGGTCCTCGCATTGATGATCGACCCGGAGGCCCTGCGTCCCCGGGAGCCCGCCCCGGTGCCCTCGGAGGTCGTGCCTCCCGCCGAGGAGGCACCACCGCTCCCCGAAGCGCCCGACACGACGGTGGAGGAGGACGTCCCAGTCGAGGAATCATCCCCACCGACTCGCGCGGCGCCGTGGCCGGGTCGCTCGACGGTGTCCGTCTCCGCGCTGACGACGACGGGGTTCTCGGACGGCCTCGCATGGGGAGGCCGCGTCGGCTGGCGGGGGGCGGGGAGCATGACGTGGCTCGTGGGGCTCTCCGTGGTGCCCTGGGCCCGCTCGGAGCTCGAGGACGGGCGGGTGGACCTGATGCTGGCGACGCCCGAGGTGGGGCTGTGTCCGCTGGTGGTGGGCGGCTCCCGATGGGAGGTGTCCACGTGCGCGGCGGCGGCGTTCTCGTTCGTAATGGCGGACTCAAAGGGTCCGGCGGTGGACGAGGTGGACTTGCTCATCCGAGGTGACGCGGTGGCGCGAGCCCACTTGGAGCTGCGACTGGGGAGCGCCACCGCGTTGCATGTGGGGGGCGGCGCCGCGGTGGGGTGGCTGCGTCCCATGTTGCCGATGACCTCCGCCTGGGAGGGGCGTTTGGGGGCGCCGTTGCGCGCGTTCGTCGAGCTGGGCCTGTCGTTCCGGGGGCCCTGAGTTACCGGGGGCGGGTAGCGCTTCACCTGGCGCCGGGAAGCTCACTAGAGTCCGCCAGCCCCGGACTCCCGCGCGATGCCCCCCCTTCCCCAAGCCCTGCCCGCTCCCGAAAGGGCGGAACCGCTCGACTTCGAGCGGGTGCATGCCCAGCACGCGGCCTTCGTGTGGCGCACGCTGCGGCGCATGGGCGTGAGGGAGGCGGACCTGGAGGACGTCTGCCAGGAGGCATTCCTGGTGGTCCATCGCCGTCTCCCCGAGTTCGACCCGCGCGCGCCCGTGGCCGCGTGGCTCTTCGGCATCTGCATGCGATTGGCCTCGGACCATCGCAAGCGGGCCCACGTCCGGCGGGAGACCCCCGTCGCGGAGACTCCTGACGAGGCCCGTCCCCCCGAGCAGCTCGAGTCCGTGGCGCGCACGCAGGCGCGGGCCCGGTTGGACCGCATCCTGGATGCGCTCGACGAGGACAAGCGGGCGGTGTTCGTCCTCTTCGAAATCGAGCAGTGGGCCATGGCCGACGTGGCCCAGGCGGTGGGGTGCCCCGTGCAGACCGCCTACGCGCGGCTGTACGCTGCGCGCAAGCAGGTCCAGGAGGCCGTGGCCCGGCTGCAAGGAGGCGAGAGATGAGGACGCCCGAGCCCGTGCGACTCCTGGACGAGTCCTCCGATGCCTCGCCCGAGCTGCGCGAGCTGCTGGGCTCCGCCCTGGACGATGGGCCCTCGGCCGCGCAGCTGGCGTCCCTCGCGGCCCGATTGGCGCCCCTCCAGCCGCCCCCGCCCCCTGCGGCTCCCTCACCGGCTCCGGTGGCGCCCGCGTCCGAGCCGCTCGCGGGTGGCGCGACGGTGGCCACGGGCCTCAAGCTCAAGGTGCTCGTGGGCGTGGCCGCGCTCACGGGGGCCGTGGGCTCCTTCCAGGCGGGCCGCGTCTACGAGCGCGCACAGCCTCCGACGGTCGCCCAGGCCCAGCGGGAGACGCCTCCGGTGGAGCGTCCACGGAGCGAGGTGCCCGCCGAGGTCGTCGTGTCGGCGCCCCCCGTT
This sequence comes from Myxococcus virescens, assembly GCF_900101905.1. Lineage (NCBI taxonomy): Bacteria > Pseudomonadati > Myxococcota > Myxococcia > Myxococcales > Myxococcaceae > Myxococcus > Myxococcus virescens. The sequence goes on from NZ_FNAJ01000040.1 coordinate 3,409, forward strand.
CCCGAAGCGCCCACTCCGCGTCCCGAGCCCGCCGCCCCCATCGTGGAGCGTGCGCCGGCTCCCGTCGCGCCTCGGACGAGCCCGCCGCAAGCCCTCCAGAAGCCTGTCGTGGAGCCGCCGCCGGAAGCTCGCGCCACGAGCCCGGAGGACGAGGAGCTGCTGCTCATCGATGACGCCCACCGTGCCCTCCAGCGAGGCGCCGCCGAGGAGGCCCTCTCGCTGCTGCGAGGACACGCGTCCCGGTTCCAGGCGGGCACGCTCGCGCAGGAGCGGGAGGTGCTCGCCATCGAGGCGTTGGTCCTGCTGGGCCGACGCGCGGAAGCCCAGCAGCGCGCCGAGGACTTCCAGGCGAAGTACCCGACGTCCTCACACCTCGTCCGTCTCCAGAAGCTGCTCCGTCCGCCAGCGCTGGAGTGACGAGGTGTTGGAGGCCCCCCCTTGAGCCCATGGGCGCCGCGAATCCGAATCAGTGACCGGACTGGCCCCCCACGTCGCGGCCATTCAACGGCTGCACGGGGCGGTTGTTCGGGTTGAGGTGGGGCAGCCGTTCGAAGGCGGCCATCTGCGAGTCGGACGGTGTACACCGCGACGCACCGCGGGCTCGCCGCCGCGCTGCTCGCGGGGCCGGAGGGGCTGTCACCCCAGGAGCTGTGCTGCACCGACATGCTACTCGACGTGTTGAAAGGGTTGGCGACGCGGGCGTCCTCGGCGGGGGCGATTCACACCTGCGCGACGGCGGAGGACCTGCTGAGGCTGGCGAACGCCATCGCGGTCGCCAACGAGCAGGATGCCCCCACCGCGCGCCGGGTGCTGCGCCTGGCGCTCCTCGGCATCCGGACGGGAGCATCGCTCGGGAGGCCCCGTCAGCGGCCCTCCTCGGCCCCTCCCCTCAAGCCCTCACCCTCAACAGGGCCTCTATCCCGCCTATACCTCCGGTTCAGGTCCAGTTCCGGTGGACGCGACAGGGGACGGACCACGCCCGGCGGGAGCAGGCCTTCTCGCTCGACGGCGAGACATGGGAGACCAACTGGGTGATGGAGCTCACCCGGGTCCACGGCGTCCGTGAACCCGGGTAACGTGATGCAACCGCGGGTGGACAGGCGCTCGCTGTCATTGCTCGGGCGTCACACGCAAGATGCTTTCGGGCATGGGTTCGTCATACGAGAAGAAGTATTGCTTCCTCGCGCGTGGAGGATACGGGATTCCGGTCGTCTTCCCTGACGTCCATTTGTCAATGAGCACCGTCAGTGCATCCATGCGCTGAATCGCCTCTCTGCGCCAGCGAGGCCACAACGGTTTCGGCGGAACACGGTACCACGCTTGTCGCTCGTCCTCCTGGGACGCTTTCAGCAGCGCTTCGTACTGACTCAGCAGTTCCTGACGCCAGTTTCCATTTCTCGACGCCTTCGTGTACCGCTCTCGAAGGCGAATGAACTCCTCCTCCAGGCGTCCGAGCAAGACGAGCAGACGTACCCAGCGGTGTTCATCGAATGCGAATTCACTCTGTAATCTCTCCGCGGCACGGCCTCCCTTCTCCGCAATGGCCTGGATGGTGCCGACCCCCATGTTCAGATTGAGGCCACCCTCCCCATCCGACAGACGGACATGCGCGATGCGCTCTCGATAGCTGGGCAGGCGGGCTTGCGTATTGTCACGGTAGTTCTGTGCGGTATCGAAGATCGCGCCCAGGAACTGGCTCAACCACTTAAGCGGATAGACATGGGGCACGAGGAGGTATCGCGGCTGTGCCAAAAACACATCATCGTCCCCACGATGGATGGACGCCTCCCTGGGGCCGGTGATGTTCGTGGGCATCTGCGAGTCCGCCAGATTGATTCCGAACGTGGGGCGCTGAGGCAGCCAGTCGTCGAACATGTGGATGGGGAAGTTGCTTGAGATTCCTCCATCGCTAAACCAGTTCTCCTGCAGTTCACTCTCTCCGGCGTCAGAGTCTTTCACCCGAAGCACATAGGGCTTCTTTCCTTCACTCAAGGCTGCGCGCTTTTGGAAAGTGTCGTGCTTGATGGTGTAGAGGCGCACCGCTCCCAGCAGCAAAGGGAAGCTGAGGCTCATTCTCGTGGCGACCACGACGGGGAGCGCATTGCCCGCCGGGAAGGGATAGAAGCCTTCGGCTCTCGCCTTCGCCAAGTCGAAGTTCTTGAAGGCGTCCTTGGTTCGCGCACTCTGAGTCCTGTTCAGTTCATACCTGTCCACATCCATCCAGTTTTCGAGGTACCGCACCACCTCCAATGGAAAGAGGCGGCGCATGTCGTCCGTGCGAAAGAGGTATCCTGCATCCAGTTCTTCCGGGTGCACGACGCGACGGCTCGCGGTCTCCGTATCTTCGCTGTGCAACGTATAGGGCTGGCGCTGGCTCAGGTTCGTCGTCACCATGCGAAAGTCGATGCCAAGATCCTTGCCCTTGCCATCTTCCTTCTCCCGAAGGTGGCCAAGGGTCAGGACGTCATCGCTCTCGAGCCCAGCGAGCTTCTGGATGTGCTCGTGAAGCCAGGGAGTCAGTGCAGGGTGCTTTGGAGCCCCGTTTCCGGACGAGACATCCATCCCTGTACAAAGCGCGAAGAAGCTTTGATCCTTGTCGCGCACATACTCAACCCCACCCTTGAGGGAGTGCCAGAGGCGGAGTCCATTCCGCATCACGCCAGCCAAGGACCAAAGCGAGGACCCCATCGCCAGCGTCTTCATGGGGCGTGAAGCCCAACGTGTCATGGTTGCGACAGGCCAGGCCAGCAGTCCGACTGACTGGCGAACGGCTCTCACGGGCAAGATGCTTCGATGCGCTGCCTCATCAGGTTCCTGAAGAACCTTTCGCGCCAGTTCCACCCATTGAAGTACCCGCCGTCTACCCGAGGAGTCATTGTAGACAGCAATGGCTTCGACAACGGCATTGAACAACCTTCGTGCCTGTGGAGCTGGCTGGAAGAGATGGAGCAGGAACCCTTCTTGTTTGAGCTGCTCCATCATCCCGCCCAATCCGGCGAACCCCACGTCCGGGCGTGAGTTCTTCTCCCTGCCATATTCGGCGGCTGCCGCCGCGGCGGCTGCGATAGCGCCGGCGGAGGTCCCGCCCAGTGAACGGAAGCGGTACTTCCGCGCCAGTTCCAGGATGGCTGGAGGATAGACGACGCCGCTGGTGACGCCTCCTTTCATGATGAGGTCGCATTCATCAGAAGGGTTCTGAAACGCGACGTTCTCGAAATGGCTTTTGCCTGCAGTGCTGGGTATTGCCAGGGTCATGGTTCCCCCTGAGAGCCCGTCAAGATTCAAACCAGGGCTCCCCTCCAGGAAGTCTTGACACTGAGTTCAGAGCACGCCACCGGGTGTGTTGGCTCGCGGCCTGTCGAGCGCCCAGACCGCTGGGACCAGCAGGTGGCGAATCCCCAGGCATGCGCCGCTCGTTCGGCTCCAGCGCCACGCGTGCGGCCGCCTTTGGGCTCTCATGGGTCGTGCGCAGCCTCCCCTTCATCGTGGTCGGGAGCGACTTTGCAGGCATGCCGGCGGCTACGCCGCCCCTGTCTCATGTCGAGCGATGTTGAGAGCGCTTCAGCGCGAGCTTGGTGCCGCCAGGTGGCAATGCACATCCGTCCAGCGAGCGCCTCGGAGCGGGCGGGCGTCGTGGGCTCGAAGGCTGCACCGGCCCCCCGCTCGGTCCGCGCGCTCCAGCCCCCTGTGTCAGGGAAGTTGTCGCCTCGGCTGACCGGCCGAGCTGACCACCCCCGGGGGCGAGTACAGGCAGGTAGCTGTGTCGTACACGGATGCATTCAAGGCGGAGATGGTGAAACGGATGGTGGGGCCAGGCGCGGTGAGCGCTGCGGCGCTTTCCCGTCAGGTGGGAGTCTCGCAGCCGACGCTGTCGCAGTGGTTGCGCGAGGCGCGTAGGGTAGCGGCGATGACGCCGCCGCCCGAGGAGAAGAAGCCCACTG
>NZ_FNAJ01000041.1 GCF_900101905.1 Myxococcus virescens
GGGGGCATCCTCCTCAACGGGTACGGGCCGACGGAGGGGACGACATTCACGACAGTGCACCGGGTAGCAGAGGAGGACGTGGGGTTGACGGTGCCCATTGGGAAGCCGGTGGGGAATACGCGGGTGTACGTGCTGGACGAGGGAATGCGTCCGGTGCCGGTAGGGGTGAGGGGCGAGTTGTACGTGGGAGGGGAGGGGCTGGCGGAGGGGTACGTGGGGAGGCCGGAGTGGACGGCGGAGCGCTTCGTGCCGTCACCGTTTGGGGAGGGGGAGCGGCTGTACCGGACAGGGGACGAGGTGAGGTGGCAGGAGGGTGGGGTGCTGGAGTTTCTGGGGCGCCGGGACGCGCAGGTGAAGGTGAGGGGTTACCGGATTGAGTTGGGGGAGGTGGAGGAGGCGCTGAAGCAGCACGCGCAGGTGAAGGAAGCGGCAGCGGTGGTGAGGGGAGAGGGGCAGGAGAAGCGGGTGGAGGCGTACGTGGTGGCGCCTGGGGGAGAGGGAGGGGCGCTGAAGGAGTACGTGAGGCAGAAGCTGCCGGAGTACATGGTGCCGTCGGTGGTGGTGGTGTTGGAGGCACTGCCGCTGACGCCCAACGGCAAGGTCGACCGCAAGGCACTGTTGGCCTCCGACGCGGGTCCTTCCGAGCCGCGTCAGCACATCGAGCCGCGTACGGCCACCGAGCAGCGGCTGAGCATCATCTGGTGTGAAGTGCTGGGCATCGAGCGGGTGAGCGCGGACGCTGACTTCTTCGAGTTGGGTGGGCACTCGTTGCTGGCCACGCAGCTCATCGCGCACATCCGCTCCGCCTTCGGCGTGGAGTTGCCCCTGCGCACGCTCTTCGCGTCACCGGCTCTCGAAGGGCTCGCGCTGCGAATCGAGGAGGCGGCGCGGGAAGCGGCGTCGCCGAGCGTGCCAGCGCTGACCCGGGTAGCTCGCATGGGCGCATTGCCCGTGTCGTTCGCCCAGCAGCGGCTCTGGTTCATCGACCAGCTCCACCCGGGCAGTGTCAGCTACAACGTCCCCATCGTCCTCCGGATCGAGGGCTCACTCGATGTGGGCGCGTTGCAGCGCGCGTTCTCCGCGCTGGTGGCGCGCCATGAGTCGTTGCGCACCACGTTTGCCTCCCACGAGGGACAGCCTGTCCAGGTCATCCATCCGGCCATGGACGTCCAGCTCGCCTTCGAGGACTTGAGCACGCAGCCGGAAGAGGAGCGCGAGGCCGAATTCCGCGCGCGTGCGACGCGAACAGCCCTGCGGCCGTTTCATCTGGAGCGCGGCCCCTTGATGCGCGTGGGGCTGTCGCGGCTGTCGCCGGATGTGCACGCCCTGGTGCTGGTGCTGCATCACATCGTCTCGGATGGCTGGTCGCTGGGCGTGCTGGTCCGCGAGTTGGGCGCGCTCTATGCGGCCTTCCTCGAAGGACGGTCTCCCGGGTTGCCGGAGCTGCCCGTGCAGTACGCGGACTACGCGGTGTGGCAGCGGCAATGGCTGAGTGGGGCCGTGCTGGAGACACAGCTCGACTGGTGGCGGCAGCAGCTGTCTGGCGCGCCTCCTCATCTGGAGCTGCCTACCGACAAGGCCAGGCCGGCCACGTTGTCGCACCGTGGAGCATGGGTGCCGGTGCGGTTGCCACGGCCGATGAGCGACGCCGTGACGGCGCTGGCCCATGCGGAGGGAGCCACGCCCTTCATGGTGCTGCTGGCGGCCTTCCAGTTCCTGCTGTCGCGCTACTCGGGGCAGGAGGACGTGCTGGTGGGCTCGCCTATCGCGGGTCGCCGGTACGAAGAGACGGAGGGGCTCATCGGCTTCTTCGTCAACACCCTGGTCCTCCGCGCCCAGGTCCAGCCCCATGCCACCTTCCGCGAGCTGCTGGCGCAGGTGCGTGAGCGCACACTGGGGGTATACGAGCATCAGGACCTTCCCTTCGAGAAGCTCGTGGAGCATCTGAAACCCGAGCGGGACCTGGGGCGCAGCGCGCTCTTCCAGGTCCTCTTCGTATTGCAGAACGCCCCGGTGGGGCCGTTGGCGCTGCCCGGGCTGACCGTGAAGCCGATGGGGTTGATCGACAAGGAGGCGGCGCGCTTCGAGCTTTCGTTGAGTCTGGGGGAGACACCACGGGGTTTCGAGGGCTTGCTCCAGTTCAGCACCGACCTCTTCACGGTGGCCACGGCGGAGCGGATGGTGTTCCACCTGGAGCAGGTGCTGAAGGCCGTCACCACGCGGCCCGAATCGCGCCTCTCCGAGATACCGCTGCTGACCGATGCCGAGCGTCATCAGGTGCTGGTGGAATGGAACGGCTCGGCAACGGCTCTCCCGTGGGAGGCTGTCCACCGGCGCGTCGAGCACCACGCGGAGCGGACGCCGGAGGCGCCCGCGGTGCGGTGCGAGGAGCGGGAGCTGACGTACCGCCAGTTGGAGGCGCAGGCCAATCAGGTGGCGCACCAATTGAGGGGAATGGGGGTGGGCGCGGAAGTGCCAGTGGCGCTGTGCCTGGAGCGGGGCGTGGAGTGGGTGGTGGCGATGCTGGGGATCTTGAAAGCGGGAGGTGCATACGTGCCGCTGGACTCCGAGCAGCCCGAGTCCCGCCTCCGCGCGCTGGTGGAAGAAGTAGCCGCGCCGGTGGTGGTGACGCAGGCTCGGCATGCGACGACTTTCGAGGGACTGTCGGCGCGCCGGGTGGAGATGGATGGAGACGCGGCGCGGATCGAGTCGCAGCCGACGGAAGCGCCGCGGGTAGAGGTGCAACCCGAGCAACTGGCGTACGTGCTGTTCACATCCGGAAGCACGGGGCGGCCCAAGGGCGTGGCGGTCACACACGGGCAGCTTGCCAACTACGTGGAAGCGGCGAATGCGCGGCTGGGGTTGGCGGAGTGCACACGCTTCGCGCTGGTGTCGACGTTGGCGGCGGACCTGGGAAACACGGTGCTGTACGCGGCGCTGTGGACGGGGGGACTGCTGCATGTGCTGACGCAGGAGCGGGCAAGCAGCGCGGCGGGTGTGGAGGAGTACTTCCAGCGGCATGGGGTGGAGTGTTTGAAGGTGGTGCCCTCGCACCTCGCGGCGCTGATGAGTGGCGCCGCGCCAGGGCAGGTGTTGCCGACGAAGCGGCTGGTGGTGGGAGGAGAGGCCGCCTCGTGGAGCCTGCTGGAGCAGGTGGCGGCGTTGGCGCCCGGGTGCGAGGTGCACAACCACTACGGCCCGACGGAGACGACGGTGGGGGTGCTGGCGGGGCGAGTAGCGCTGCCGCGTCGAGCGGAGTCACCCGCGACGGTGCCGCTGGGACGGCCGATGAGCAACACGCGGGTGTACGTGCTGGACGGGAGCCTGCGCCCTGTGCCGGTGGGCGTGGGGGGAGAGTTGTATGTGGGAGGAGCGCAGGTCACGCGAGGGTACGTCGGGCGCCCGGAGTTGACGGCGGAGCGGTACGTGCCGGACCCGTACAGTGGGGAGGCTGGTGCGAGGATGTACCGCACGGGGGACAAGGTGCGGTGGTTGGGGGATGGGCAACTGGAGTTCATCGGGCGGACGGACTTCCAGGTGAAGGTGAGAGGGTTCCGGGTGGAACCCGGAGAAGTGGCGGCGGTGCTCAGAGCGCATCCCGACGTCCAGGACGCGGTGGTGGTCGCGCGAGAAGAGGTGCCTGGAGACAAACGGCTGGTGGGCTACGCCGTTCGTACGGCCCGGGCGGCTCCGGACATCGCGGCCCTCAGGGCCTTCCTCCAGCAGCGGCTTCCTGGGCACATGGTGCCGTCGGCGCTGGTGGTGCTGGAAGCCTTGCCGCTGACGCCCAACGGCAAGGTGGACTGGCGCGCGCTGCCCGTGCCGGACGTGTCGGCGCGTGGCCCGGCTTCCGCCTATGCGGCGCCGGCTTCCCCCATGGAAGAGTCGTTGGCCGCTGTCTGGGCCCACGTCTTGCGAATGGAGCGGGTGGGCCGGGAGGACGACTTCTTCGCGTCGGGTGGACATTCGCTCCTGGCCACGCAGGTGGTGGCGCGTGTGCGTGCGGTCCTGGGCGTAGATGTCCCGCTACGCGCCCTCTTCGAGGCGCCCACATTGAGGTCCTTTGCCCAGCAGGTGGAGCAGGCGACTCGAAGCCAGACGCTGCCCGCGCTGCGTCCGATGCCTCGGGAGGGCCGGGTGCCGCTGTCATTCGCGCAGCAGCGACTGTGGTTCCTGGATCGGCTGAAGCCGGGCGGCACCGAATACAACGTACCGTATGTGCTGCGGGTGGAGGGCCTCCTGGATGTGTCTGTCCTGGAGCGAGCCTTCTCGGAGCTGGTGCGCCGTCATGAAGTCCTGCGTACGGCCTTCCCGGATGAGGGTGGAGCACCTGTCCAGTGCATCGCTTCGCCATCGCCGGTCCACCTCTCCGTGGTGGAGTTGGGCGCCCAGGATGAGTCCGAGGTGCGGCGCCGGGTGCGCGCGGAAGTCGACCGCTCATTCGAGCTCGCGCGTGGGCCGCTGCTACGCCCCCTGCTGTTGAAGCAGTCCGAGCAGGTGCACGTCCTCGTGCTGCTGTTGCACCACATTGTCTCGGACGGCTGGTCCGCGAGCGTGCTGCTTCGGGAGTTGGCGGCGCTCTACGACGCGTTCTCGCAAGGGCTGCCGTCACCCTTGCCGGAGCTGCCCGTGCAGTACGCGGACTACGCGCTCTGGCAGCGCGAGTGGTTGAAGGGCGAGGTGTTGGAATCGCAGGTTCGCTACTGGCGCGAGGCACTGGCGGGCGCGCCGCGATTCCTGGATCTCCCCACGGACAGGCCTCGCCCCGCGGCGCAGACCTTTCGAGGCGGCGTCCAGCGGCAGATGTGGCCGAAGGCGCTGTGGCAGCAAGTGGAGGCGACCGCGCGGCGAGAAGGGGCCACGCCGTTCATGGTGCTGCTGGCTGCGTATCAGACGGTGTTGTGGCGGCTCTCGGGGCAGGACGACATCAGCGTGGGCTTCCCCATCGCGGGTCGCACGCAGGCGGAGACGGAGGGGCTCATCGGCAACTTCGCCAATACCCTGGTGCTGAGGGCTCGCGTACGTCCCGAGCTTTCCTTCCGGGACATGTTGGCGCAGGTGCGTGAGGTGACCCTGGGCGCCTACGCGCACCAGGACGTCCCATTCGAGAAGCTGGTGGAGGCATTGCAGCCGGAGCGGGACCTGAGTCGCAGCCCGTTGTTTCAAGTCTCCCTGACACTTCAGAACACGCCTGCGCCCGAAGTGAAGCTGCGACAGGGATTGTCGCTGACGGTGATGGACGCGCGGATTCAGACGTCGAAGTTCGACCTGTCGATGTTCGTCGTCGAGCTACCGGAAGGTGCCGCCGCGTCAGTCAATTACAACAGCGACCTGTTCGAGGCGAAGACGGCGGAGCGGCTGCTGAAGCAGGTGTCGGTGCTGCTGGAGGCCGCAGTCACGAATCCGGAGACGCGCCTGGGCGAGCTGTCGATGATGTCGGAGGAGGAGCGTCGCCGCTTGGTGGAGGAGTGGAGCGGGCGGCGAGAGGAGTACCCGAGGGAGGCGTCGCTGGCGGAGTTGTTTGAAGCGCAGGTGGAGAGGACACCGGGCGCGGTGGCGGTGGAGTGGGCAGGGCAGCAGGTGAGTTACGAGGCGTTGAATCGCCGAGCAAACCAGTTGGCGCACCACCTGAGGGGAATGGGAGTGGGGCCCGAGGTACGAGTGGGGTTGTGCGTGGAGCGCTCGTTGGAGTGGGTGGTGAGCGCGCTGGGGATTCTGAAGGCGGGAGGAGTGTACGTGCCGCTGGACGCGAGCTACCCGCTGGAGCGGCTGGGGTGGATGAAGCGGGAGGCGGGGGTGGCGCTGCTGGTGGCGCAGGAGAAGCTGGCGGACGAGGTGGCTGCGGGTGGAGAGCTGGTGGTGA
>NZ_FNAJ01000042.1 GCF_900101905.1 Myxococcus virescens
AGGTGGGTGTGCTGCCGTATTGCCGTATTGCCGAGCCTCCTTCGAGCGGGTGGGGCATGCGGTGGGAGCGCTGTATGGCGGCCAGCGGCCTCGGGGCAAGTCTCTCGTCTCCCTGCGCATGAAGCGCCCCGGCGCCCGCTGGAAGGAGGCGTCCGGCCAGCACATCCTGGACTTGCGCGCCCTGGTGCTCTCCGAACGGTGGGACGCAGCCATGCACCTCACGCTTGCACCGCAGAGGGCCGAGGTGCGGCGCGCAGCTTGATCAGGATGGGAGCCACACCCCTCCTAGCCCTTCAAACATGCCAGTCAAACTGTAAGTTTAGCCCCCGCAAACAATACGATGCACCAATGCCACGATGAAGATATTCTAATTGCACAGCACGATCACCAACCAATCATCAACATACCTGATTGAGCTTGGGCGCCCCTCCCTGTCAGAGTGCCTTTGAACCAGAAGTACCGAGGACTGACATCCAGAGAGGCGTTCAAAAATTGTTGCACAACTTCTATTCCCGGAGATCCTGGGCGTTTTTGGGATTTGCACTTTGGGGGATGATTTTCTCGACGCAAGTGTCATGCGACGGCCCTTCTATCTCCACCCCTTGGGAGCGACATCAAATTCAGCCACTCAGGGATGAAACGTGGTACGGAACATTTACATACAAGTTCGAGCAATGGTCCGACTCGGATGACGGACACACCTCTGGTTGCCTGAGCCAGGCCACGAAAAGCACTTATCGCAACACAACCACAATTGACGTCATCTCAGACGAGAACGGCGCACGCATAGCCGTAACGAGCGACACTCGGTCTCGAGACACCGAAACAAGAGAGGAATGCTCGGGCTGCATTCGGACTGAAATCGACGACCTTCGCCGCAAGGCCAATGGCACGACCGAGGCAGACATCTACATTGGAGTCAGCCTCGAAGATGGGATTTCATTGCTAGACATCGCCGGCTGGGACTCCGTAATTGAAAACATCAAAAGAGTCCGAAAAGTACACAACACATGCACTGGAAACAGCGAAAACACCACCCAAGGAACTGACGAGATTTATTCATACTTTTCGGAACTAGGTGAGGTCCAAACGGGACACACCCCGGGACAACTCATCGTCCATGGAGCAAGCGAAGAGGTCGATGACGGCAGTAGCAGCCTACACTATCGCATCACCAAGACTTGGCGATTCACAAACTACCCGCATGTTCGCCTTGTCATCGACGCTGTGAATTTAGACAATTGGCGTCCGTTGGGCACCGTCTGGAATGGCACGGGATCACCGCCCACAACTCCTGGCGCGACGCTCTCCCTGGTTGCAAGCCTTCATCCCAAGCCGAGCGTAGCGCCCAATCCGATCCCTAAGGCAACGAAGATTACATTCAAGATCGTAGAGTCATCAAATGTTCCAGGGGATGCAATGAACTCTCCCCTAGACAACGCAGCCAACAGTCTTCGCGATCTTCAGTTTCAGGCAGGACAGAATCCCGCCATGACCTTCGTCGACGTTGACACGATTCATACTCCGAGCGGGCTTGTTGAGGAAGCCTCCGCAGTACTCTCTAGCTTCGACTGGGGAGCCTATGGTTCAGTTACGGCAGAAGCTGTGCTGGAAGATGGCACGGTTCTGACGGCTCGATTCAGAGACACTGGCGACAATCCAATGCGTATTCCCAAACGGGAAAGCACGTCATATATCGCGGACTCTTGGAGACTGGCGGCAGGGGTGGCGGACCTTCCTGACTCTTCAGATGAAGAGACCTTGAGCGGGGGCGCTGGTGATGGACATTCCGGCGATGGATTGACTCTCTATGAGGAGTATCGTGGCTTTGTTGCGAACGGGCAATGGGGGACCACGGATCCAGCCAAGGTTGAATTCCATGTTTACAATGGACTTCACTCCTACCCATCAATACTCACTCAAGTGACCGCAGGAATCCAGACATTCAAGAACGCGACTGGGCTCAATGTCCATTCCAACTACAGAGAGGCTGATTTTGAACAGGCATCAGACCCCTCTGATATCGACCCTTCCAAGCGCGTCATCAACTTCAATGCATTACACGAAGGTGGACGGCACCGCGTTGATCAGCACATTATCATGCTCATGCCGTCAATCAATCCATTGTCCGTCGTATCACAGACACACCGTGGCCCCAGTAGCCCCGTCAACATTCCCATGATTGAGATCGGGCAGATGACCGACCCTGGGGACATCGCAGGCACCGTTGCGCATGAACTCGCACATAGCGCCAACGTCCCTCATCACGGGGAAAATGGCCACGATTTCGTCACCTGGATACCTCAAGTCACTGACTATCTTGAAATCTCCACCGCAACTCCTGCGCCAGGAGTTCCTATTACTCTGCGAATGGAGGCGGACGGGAGTCTAGCTCCAATCCTGGCAAATCCATTGCAAATGCTACTGCTCTCGATCGAAGTCACAGATCCAACGAAGGGTAGTCGATTCGGAGGAGACGAGAATTGCCTAATACGATATTACGGAGCAAACGCAGTGAAATGGAACAGCAAGCCGTCTGCGGAGCGATTTCTCATTCTTCCAAGAGAAACGCCGGGAACGCAGTTGTGTTCAGATGGCCTCGGCAAGACTTTCAATGCAACCGTGAGACCTGACTACTCCCCTCCAGAGAGCCGACCTTCGCGCCACGGACATGCCGCGCCCAATCGCGGCAACTGCATACACCGGATCTGCATCAATGATGCTCACGCACACATTCCCCAGAACGCCCCATGATCCAAAACATCACAAAAACTGCCTTGTTTCTCGTGTTGCTTGGACTTCATGGCGGACGTGCTCAGGCATCCATGCCAGGAGAACCGCAAGGAACACGCTCGCCTGAGACCAATCCAGAGCTTATTATCGAATTCAACACTGCACACCTTCGAAAGGGATGGCCGCTCGTCTTGTCGATCGGCTTGTTTCAGCCGCGAGCAGTCACGACAGAAGAACAAGTGCGTTCCGCAGGAGCTTTCGTCATTAATCCCCCTCGCGAGGGATGGGAAGAGCACCTGTCCATTGAAATTCTCTTTCGACAGAACCGGAAAAACGAACAGACGCACCTCCCACTTCAGAAAATAAGTATCCGCCCGCGCCAATTGACTTTGTCTTCCGACAAATCCAGCTTGCTCTTGCGCTACGTCTTGCCGCCAGAGGAAACGGCAAAACTGGCCACCGGCAAGTACTTTGTCAATGCCAAGCTGGACACAACGCGCGTCGCGACTGGTGGATGGACAGGGACTCTTAACACATCCCAGGTGCTTTCCGTGGAAGAGCCGTCTTTAGACCAACCTGCAAACGAAGGCTGTCCTCGTGCACTGGCGAACTCCGACTACTTCGACGCGATAGGGAATCCTGAAAAGGCCCTCACGGTCATGAATGAGTATTTACCAGCGGCTCAACCAGGAACGGCAGCAACGTGCTTGAATCGGCGGGCCATGCTTGCCGAAGCGTCAGGGGATCTGAAGTTGGCACGGGAGTACTATTGCAAGGCTTCTGCAGATTCTTGGGTGAACCTTCTCGCGATGGAGAAGTCGAGAAAGAAGGGGGAGCAGGCGCCGTTCTATGCTCGTTCCATTTTCAGTACAAATTGTGAGCGTCTGACCGATGTGACTGGCAAGACGCAGTAGACTTCAGTCGATGTAGAGAAGCGCGAAGTGGCGTGCCCGCGCCCTGCGCGGGCACGTCGTGCGCAGATTTGGTGGGATCGAGCAGTTGCTGACGCGGAGCCGGTGCGACTTCGTGCGGTTGTATACACGGATGGAGACTGGCCGCTTCCGGTGGATGACGGCGCTCAAAAGATACCCCGGATGCCACGCAGTTGGCGATGCCGCTGGACGGTATTGCTGGAGCCCAGGAGAGGGGCTAGGAGCGTGTCGGGGTAACGGGCAAGGAGCCGGATAATGGGCTCCTTGCAGCAGAGGTGGCGCTCCGCCCGTTTGGAACTGGCGGCGCCGCCACTACGCGGCGAGCTGCGCCCGATGGAGTTTCAGGGTGTGGATCTGGCACTGAGCAGCGAGCGAGCTGACAGGCAAGGGGACCACCGGAGGCCTGATGGTCGGCAGCAGGCGAGGCCACTGGTGGGT
>NZ_FNAJ01000043.1 GCF_900101905.1 Myxococcus virescens
CGCAGCCCGCTGTTCCAGGTGATGTTGGTGCTGCAGAACGCGCCGGGAGGGGCGGTGAGCCTGCCGGGGCTGAAGCTGGAGGCAGCCGAGTCGTCCGGGAAGACGTCGAAGTTCGACGTGACGTTGGGCTTGGGAGAGTCGAGCGCGGGAGGGCTGTCGGGCGCGATCGAGTTCAACAGCGACCTGTTCGAAGCCGAGACGATGGAGCGGCTCTTGGGGCACTTGCGGGTGCTCCTGGAGACTGCTGTGAGCGCCCCAGAGCTGCCGCTGGCTGAGCTGCCGCTGATGGGCCGTGAGGAGCAGCATCGGCTGGTGAAGGAGTGGCGCGGGACGGCTTCCACGTACCCACGCGATGCCAGCCTGAGTGTCCTCTTCGAGGAACAAGCACAGCGGACGCCGGACGCGGTGGCGGTCGAGTATGAAGACCGTCGGTTGACGTACGCGGAGCTGAACTGGCGATCCAACCAGTTGGCACACCACCTGAGGAGCATGGGGGTGGGGCCTGAGGTGCGGGTGGGCTTGTGCGTGGAGCGCTCGCTGGAGTTGGTGGTGAGCGTGCTGGGCATCCTGAAGGCGGGAGGTGTGTACGTTCCGCTGGATGCCAGCTACCCGCTGGAGCGGCTGACTTGGATGAAGCAGGAGGCGAGCGTCACGCTGCTGGTGGGGCAGCAGAAGTTGCTCGAGTCCATGATGCTCTCCGACACCGAGTCCAGTGTGTGCGTGGATACGGAGTGGGGCGCTCAGATTGCTCATCAGCCAGAAAGCAACCTGCGTTCCAGTGTGGCCGGTGGGCATCTGGCGTATGTGATGTTCACGTCAGGAAGCACGGGGAAGCCAAAGGGCGTAGGCGTGCCGCACAGAGCCGTGTCACGCCTGGTGCTGGGGACGGACTTCGCTCACTTCGGGCCTGAGGAGGTGTGGCTGCAACTGGCGCCCATCTCCTTCGACGCATCGACGCTGGAGGTATGGGGCGCACTGCTGCACGGCGCGAAGCTGGTGGTGTACCCGGCGGGGACGCCGTCACTAGAGGAACTGGGCGGCAAGCTGGAGTCGTCAGGCGTGACGTCGCTATGGCTGACGGCGGCGCTCTTCGAGCAGATGCAGGCGAGGCAGCCGAAGGCGCTGGCCAGCGTCCGCCAATTGCTGGCGGGTGGCGACGCGCTGCCGGTGTCCCGTGTGAAGGAGCGGTTGGCAGCGGGCGGTGTACTCATCAACGGGTACGGCCCGACGGAGAACACAACGTTCTCCAGCACGTACCGGATGGAGAGGCCAGAGGAGGTAGGTGCCTCGGTGTCCATTGGCCGGCCGGTGAAGAACACGGTGGCCTACGTGCTGGACGCGGGGATGCGCCAAGTGCCGGTGGGCGTGCCGGGTGAGCTGTACGTGGGCGGAGACGGGTTGGCAGTGGGCTACGTGGGACGCCCAGAGTTGACGGCGGAGCGCTTCGTACCAAGCCCATTCGGTGAAGGAGAGCGGCTGTACCGCACGGGGGACGTGGTGCGGTGGCTGGGGAACGGGACGTTGGAGTTCCTGGGCCGCGCGGACATGCAGGTGAAGGTGCGTGGGTACCGCATCGAGTTGGGCGAAGTGGAATCGGTACTGGCCCAGCACGGTGGTGTCAACGAAGCCGTGGTGGTGGCACGCGAGGACTCGAACGAAGGCAAGCGACTGGTGGCGTATGTGACAGCGCGCACGGGTACGAGCCTGGAGGCAAGCGCGCTAAGAAGTCACATGAAGCAGCGGCTGCCGGAGTACATGGTGCCGTCAGCGTACGTGGTGCTGGAGTCGCTGCCGCTGACGCCCAACGGCAAGGTGGACCGCAAGGCGCTGCCTGCTCCTGTGGCGATGCTTGGCACGCCTGGTTCCGATTATGTGGCGCCGCGCACTCCCACGGAGGAACTACTCGCTGGGATCTTCTCGCAGGTGCTGGGTGTGGAGCGGGTGGGTTCGAAGGACAATTTCTTCGAGCTGGGCGGCCACTCATTGTTGGCAACACAGATGGTGTCGCGGATTCGGAGCACGTTCCGAATCGAGCTCCCGCTCCGTGAATTGTTCGAGGCTCCCACGCTGTCGCTCCTGTCGGAGAGGGTGGACCATGCCATTCGCACGGGAGTGTCGATCACCGCTCCGCCCCTGAAGCCACGAACGGATGGGAGCTGGGTGTTGCCTCCGTCGTTCGCGCAGCAGCGGCTATGGCTCCTGGACCAGATGGAGCGAGGGAGCGCCTCCTACAATGTGCCGGCCGTCCTTCGGGTCGAGGGGCCGCTCCATGCCGAGGTGCTCGAGCGGAGCTTCGTGGAGCTCGTGCGGCGCCACGAGTCGCTGCGGACGACGTTCAGCACTCGCGATGGAAAACCCGTTCAAGTCATCGCAGCCGAGCCGGTGCTGGCCTTCCGAAGCATGGGGCTGGAGTCATCAGCGGAGGCCGCGCGCCCGGCGGAAGTCGCTCGTCTGATCGAACAGGAAGCACACCAGCGGTTCGATCTCGAACGTGGCCCATTGCTGCGCGTGACGCTCCTGATGCTGTCCGAGCAGGAGCACGTGCTGATCCTCGTGACACACCACATCGTGTCTGATGGGTGGTCCATGGGCGTCCTCGTGCGGGATGTAACTGCACTCTACGAGGCGTTCTTGCAGGGGCGTCCCTCACCGCTACCGGAACTGGCAGTGCAGTACCCGGACTACGCGCTGTGGCAGCGGGAGTGGCTGAAGGGCGAGGTGCTGGAGTCGCAACTCGCATACTGGAAGCGGCAGCTGAAGGGGGCACCCCAATCGCTGGAGCTGCCGACGGATAAACCGCGGCCCGCGGCGCAGAGCTTCCGAGGCGCACATCTCGACCAGTCCTGGCCCCTGGCCTTGTGGGATCGGGTGAAGGCCCTGGCACAGCGCGAAGGAGCAACGCCGTTCATGGTGCTGCTGGCGGCCTTCCAGTTGGTGCTGGCCCGCTACGCGAGACAAGACGACGTGTGCGTGGGGTCGCCCATCGCAGGGCGCACGCAAGGTGAGACGGAAGGGCTGATCGGCTTCTTCACGAACATGCTGGTGCTGCGGACGAAGGTGTCTCCGGAATCGAGCTTCCGTGAGCTGCTCGCGCAGGTGCGAGAGGTGACGCTCGGTGCGTATGCGCACCAGGACGTGCCGTTCGAGAAGTTGGTGGAGGAGCTTCAGCCCGAGCGTGATCTGAGTCGCAGTCCGCTGTTCCAGGTGACGCTGACGCTGCAGAACACGCCCGTGACGGAGGTGAAGCTCGGAGATGGCTTGAGGCTCTCCGGTGTGGAGTCGGAGGGGCGGACGTCGAAGTTGGACCTGTCTCTGGTGATGGAGGAGGTGAAGGACGGCGTCATGGCCATGGTCAACTACAACAGCGACTTGTTCGAGGCCGGGACGATGGACCGGATGCTCGGACACTTGAGGGTGCTGTTGGAGGCCGCCGTCGCTGAGCCGGAGACGCGGCTGGCCGAGCTGCCGCTGATGGGCGGTGAGGAGCAGCAACGGTTGGTGAAGGAGTGGCGCGGGACGGCTTCGACGTATCCGCGCGATGCCAGCCTGAGTGTCCTCTTCGAGGCGCAGGTTCAGCGGACGCCGGACGCAGTGGCGGTGGAGTACGAGGACCAGCGACTGACGTACGCGGAGTTGAATCGCCGTGCGAACCAGCTGGCGCACCACCTGAGAAGCATGGGTGTGGGGCCCGAGGTACGGGTGGGGTTGTGCGTAGAGCGCTCGCTGGAGCTGGTGGTGAGCGTGCTGGGCATCCTGAAGGCAGGGGGCGTGTACGTGCCTTTGGATGCCAGCTACCCGCTAGAGCGACTGGCGTGGATGAAG
>NZ_FNAJ01000044.1 GCF_900101905.1 Myxococcus virescens
GACTGGGCAGAGCTGCGGAGGAGAACGTCCAATTTTGACGTGTTCGTCCACCAGACGGGAGCATCACTCGAGCGGCCCCGTCAGCGGCCCTCCTCTGCCCCTCCGCTCCAGCCCTCCCCCTCAACTGGGCCTCTATCCCTCCTATACGTTCGCCTTGATGCACTGCATGGGGTGGCCTTGGCGCCCCCCCGACGCAGCGACCATATTTTTAGGAAGGCACAGCCAGCTTCATAGCGCACTTTTGACGTGATCTCAGTACGCGTATGTCTCGGAGACTGAAGCTTGGGCAGGCACAGGCGAATAGCCGCCATCTTGCGACGATTGTTAGCCGAAGTAGTCGGCAAGGCTATTTCCTGAGTTCGAACCATCCGAAGCAACCGGAGCTTGTTCTATCGCTGCTGTTGGAGTGAACTCGGGAACAGGCAGGTAGAACTCTACCGCGGCCGTTTTGAGAAATTTAAAATGGGGATTCTTGACAATATGCGCCTTTCCCCCAGGAAGGAGCTTTTTCATCCCGGCTTCATAAGAGAGCAGCCAGTGTGGACCGGAGAGAGCTTCGGGTGTCATAACCTCTTCCCACCAGGGGCTGTTGCTCGGGGCTGTCAATCTGCCACGTCTTATGAGATCGAGCGCCAATATTGCAACGAATGAATCTTGGACGCTGAGGACGGCAGCAGCGGCATTGGCATCGAGTTCGAGCCCAAAGCGCAAGGCCCCCCAGAGAGCCCAGAGCACTTCGCTACCGTGAACACGTGGCCCATGCAGGGTGACCTGATCAGACAGCAGCTTTCCGAGTCCTTTGGTGTCGAGGGTGCATCCTTCTCTCGCGTAGATTTCTACAATCTCCAGAACGAAGTTAAGCACTCCCGGCTCTGCATTTGCTGCTTGAAATAGCAATGACTCAAGCAAATCCCAGTTCTCCACATGTACTTCGCGCTTCTTGAGGCGACCCAAGGCATACTTTATGACACTCTCGTCGGGATGTGCAGAAGCGTGACGAAAGACCAAGTCAAAGTATTGCAAAAGGCTTGTCCTGCCTCGTCGCCTTCCTTTTTCGATTCGGAAGCGGCTCAGCTCAACAGCCCAAAGTGCCTCCAGCGGTAGCGGCAGCTCAAGAATGCGTGTCTTCTTGGGGTTTAGGGTTAGCTCCCATTCGCCGAGGAACTGCTGAAGCTGAGCGAGGCCTTGCTCGGCGCTGGCCAATCGCGCGAATGACATCTCCCAGTCATCGACAAACCGAAATCCGCCTGTGTGCTGGATGGTCGTCTCCATGGAGGCGTCGATGGATGTCATCAATAGCTCTGCGAGAACTAGGGATGTGTCAGGGCCAATGGGAATGCCGACGCTCTGACGATCTTGGCCGCAACGAACTAGTTCGTCTAGAATATTTCCAGGCAATGACTTGTCGACAGGGAGTTTCTTCGAGAGGACTTTCCCGTGTAGCGCCCAGGGAATTGAATGTGTATATATTGAGCGATAGAATTGTGAGACATCTGCCTGGAGGACGTAGCGCCCTTGTCGCCGACATCGCGCTTTCTCTTCCATTAGCTGGGAGAAGGGGACCTTCGTTTCCAGTGCTCGAACCGTCGATGGGACTGGTCGGCTGAGTGAGAGCCGCGACTTTCTCATGTGCTCGTCCAGCTGTGGCCAGTACTTGTCGATAGCTGTCGTGAGAGCGAAGAATGCTACTGGGTTCGGAACGGATAGTCGACGGCGCAAAGTTCCAGCGCGGGCAAGGTTGTGGTGAATGGCGAGAGCGTTTGGTGGCTTGCTTGCCGCTTCTACCCATGCCGTCGGGAGGCTGCCGGGGGCCGTTGTGAGTACACTAGCAAGCGTCTCGGTGGAGAAGCATTGGGGAAGTTCCCTCGGGAAGTAGCCCATGCCCAGTAATCGCCTGAGCAGGGGGGCGGGGGCGCTGTTGGCGTCCAGGGTCGGGGTCTTGGAGCCGGCAAGTTCCGGTGCAGGGAGGCTGCTCATAGTGGCGAGCCTAGGGCGGGCTCTTGCATTCCCATAACTTTCGTCTCTTTCCAAAGGACCTTAGAGTCCCCCGCTTTCGTGGACACCCGCGATGTGATGGAAGGGTGTTCGATGTCGGAGAGCGAGAAGAAGCAGAGGCTCGCGTGCTCGGCGGGAAGTCGGTGTCGGCGCAAGCCCGCCCCTCGTCGGCCGACCTGCGACGGCCAACGGCTCCGCCATGGGCCGATTCCTTC
>NZ_FNAJ01000045.1 GCF_900101905.1 Myxococcus virescens
AGGTCGGCGTCGCGCGCCGGGAGGACGTGGACGACGGCCTCGTCCAGCTCCCTCCCTGTCCCGCCTGCCGCTCCACCGAGTTTCTCATCCGCGCGCCCGAGGGTGAGCCGGAGCATCCGGCGCCAGGCAGCTTCGGGCACCTGCACCGGCTCCTCGTCGGCCACCTCCATGCCGAGCTGGTCCAACGCGGGCGCCTGCACACGGTGCTCAAGCCCAAGGGGGGCGGCGCCGGCAAGGTGGTGGTGCGGCCCCTTTCTCAGGAGGCTCGCGAGCGCTGGTTTCCGCAGGGCTTGCTCATCGAGGTGTCGCCCGACGAGAAGCCCCGCGCCCCGGAAGAGTCCAGCCAATAGACATACACTGTCAGCAAAACAGAGCCCCCCCTGCGCCCGCAATGCCCCGGCGTCCCGAATCCCTCCCTCCTCGGCTTGCTATCACTCGAAGGTAGAGCGTGTATGTCTTCGCGCGCCACCCACTGCGCGCCAGGGAGACACCTATGGCTATCGGCACTGACACCACCTACCTCGGCAACGAAATCCCCGGCCTCCGGGGGCAGAAGGTCCGCATCTTCGCGGTGCTGCGCGGCGGCACCCGCCCTGACGCCGACACGGACGCAGACGACTACTACGTGAACACGGACGAGAAGCTGGCGCGCCTCGGGGGCGTCACGGCCGAGGACTGCATCGACGCGGCTCCTGTCCTCCCGGGCGGCACCACCTCCTTCGTGCATGTCGATCCGCGCGCCATCGACCTGGAGCGCTTCGCGCACCTGCGCAAATAGCGACTTGCATTGCACCTGAAACAGAGCGCGTATGCACGCACTCGCGAGCAGGCGCACCAGAGAAAGCCATGACAGACACCCCCGAGGCGCGTAGCGCCTCCGAAGAGCAGGACATCCCCCCATCGCGCGATGCAGCGCTTGAGAGAATCGCCAACAGGCACATGGGCTTCGACACGCTGCGGACGCGCATCGGCCCCATCGACTTCCGCGAAGTCGCGGTGTGGGAAGTGAAGGATGCCCTCGAAGCGGCCTACCAAGCTGGGCTCGACGCAGCCGGCAGCACTCGCGTTGCCGCCCCGAATCAGCCCAAGAGCCCTCGCAATCCCAGCGCACAATGACTTGCCATACGCGCGCGACAGAGCGTGTATGCCTCACGCGCGCCACCCAAGGGCGCGCGGAAGGACGAAACAATGACACCCCGCAAGCCACACACCGCCAGCTCCGCGAAGCCTGCCCGGGCACCCGAGGCAACCCTCGAACGCATAGCAAGCGAAGCACTCAACATTGAAACCTTGAAGACACGCAACAGCGACAGCCTCGACTTTCACGACGTGGCGGTATGGCGACTGAAGGAGGCTCTCGAAGCCGCCTATCTGGCCGGCCTGAGCGCCGCCAGCAACACCCGCAGCAAGTAGCGCCTCCTCTCACCACCCACGCCCCGCCCAGCGGGGCACCAGCGCATGAGGGCCTCCGGGCCGCCCTCGTGAACGACAGACGTGTACCCACGGCCCGGAAAGGAAAACACCACCATGTCCCGCACCACCGCCCCGAAGAAGAAGCTGGAGTCCATGAACCTGACGGAGCTGCGTGCCCGCTACCGCGAAGTGGTGGGCGAGGAGACGCGCAGCCCCAACAAGAAGTACCTCATCCGCCGCATCGAAGAGTCCCTCGCCGCCCAGAAGCGGCGCAGCCCCACCCGCCGGGCGACGGCCACCGCCCCCAGCGCCCCTCCTCCGGCCCCTACTGCACCGGCCACCACCTCGGCAGAGGGCACGCAGCCCGCTCGCCAGCGCGGGCGCTTCGCCGGCATGTCGCTGCAGCAGTTGCAGGAGAAGTACCGCGAAGTCGTCGGGCGTCCGAC
>NZ_FNAJ01000046.1 GCF_900101905.1 Myxococcus virescens
GTGACGAAGGATGGCGTCGTCCTCGATACGGACGACCGCACGCTCAGCGCCTTCCCCAACTTCGCATATGACGCGTCGTCGACCTGGAACAACAAAACGAAGGAGTTCCTGGTCGTCTGGTCCGACGAGCACGGCGAGGGCCCGGAGAACGCGGACATCTACGGCAACAGGGTGAAGGAAGACGGCACCATCCTCGACGGCAACGGCTTCCCCATCTCCCAGGCGGAGGGCGCCCAGTCGTCGCCCGATGTGGAGTGGACGCACAAGAACTACCAGGTGGTCTGGTCCGATGACCGGATTGGAAACCCGGACATCTACGGCACGCGCGTGAGCAAGACAGGCATGGTGAAGGACCCCGAAGGCATCCCCATCTCCACCGCCGCAGGCGCGCAGACCGTTCCGCGCATCGCCCACCACAACAACAAGTCCCTGGTCGTTTGGGACGACACGCGGTACGGCCCGCACAGCGTCTGGGGTGCGCGGTGGGACGAGGATGGGGATGTGTGGGACCCCTCGGGCTTCCCCATCTCCAGCGAGGGTCTGGCCCAGCAGTACCTGCCGGACGTTGCCTACGGGGCTGACAAGTTCTTCACCGTCTACGCCGCCCAGGCCGTCTACGACCCCTCCGAGCCGCACTTCATCCTGGGCACGCGGGTGACGCATCAGGCGGAGGTGAAGGACGTGCCCGCCTTGCCGCTCACGCGCCAGCGCTGAGCCGTTGAGGGAGAGGGCCTCGCCGCGTGCGAGGCGGCGTTCCCAGAGGCAAGGGCCGGCGCATGCACGCCGGTCCGGGCCGTGCGCGCGGGCTCAGGGCTTCAGGCCGAGCTCGCGGTTCTCCAACGACGTCAGCCGGGCGGAGTCGTACACGCCGCGGAAGGCGGGGTTGGAGGTGCGCTCCCCGAAGCGCATGGGGTCGATGGCAGGGGCGGTGGCTCAATGCGCCTGTCCTCCACCGTATCCGGCCTGCGCCCCACGGGTGGCTGGTGAGGCGCTCGGAGCCCCCCACTCTTGCGCCGGAGTTCGCGAAGGGGAGGCTGCACATGAAGCGGGAAGTGAAGGCCGGCATCGCCGGGCTGCTGTTCGGGTCCATGCTGGTCGGCTGCGGGGTGGCGCCGGAGCAGGAAGCGCAGAACGAAGTGGAGGCGATGACGGCGGAGGCGACATCGAGCGCCGAGGCCGGGCTCGATGAACACCGTGGCTCCTCGACGCCCGCCGCGGTGGCGCGTTACGGCCCCGCGGTCGCGTACGGTGACGGCAAGTACTTCGCCGTCTGGACCGACGTGCGGACCGGCGGCATCTACGGCACCCGGGTGAAGCCCGACGGCACCGTGCTCGACCCCACGGGCATCCGCATCAACATCGGTGACGAGAATGGGGTACGGCCCGCCATCGCCTTCAATGGGAAGTACTTCTTCGTCGTCTGGGAGACCCGCGATGGTGTCGACGGGGTGCGGGTGAAGCCGGACGGCACCGTGGTGGGGCCGGTGTTCCGCGCCATCCAGACGGACGAGTCCTTCGGCCCGGTGCGTGTGGCCTGCTCTCCGAAAATTTGCCTGGTGACGTACACCATCTCCGGTGACGACGAGACGGTCATCTTCTTCACGCGGGTGACGAAGGATGGCGTCGTCCTCGATACGGACGACCGCACGCTCAGCGCCTTCCCCAACTTCGCATATGACGCGTCGTCGACCT
>NZ_FNAJ01000047.1 GCF_900101905.1 Myxococcus virescens
TGCGAAGAGCAGGAGTCTGGGCCTTGGTTTCGAGTTTCGACAATCCGCCGGGAGGCGGGCGTGAAACAAGAGATTAGGGCAAGTAAGCTACTAAGGGCGTGCGGTGGATGCCTAGGTGCCAAGAGGCGATGAAGGACGCGGGTGGCTGCGAAAAGCCCCGGGGAGCTGTCAACCGAGCGTTGATCCGGGGATGTCCGAATGGGGAAACCCAGCGCTGCGAATAGCGGCGTTACCTTTCACTGAATACATAGGTGGAATGGAGCTAACCAGGGGAAGTGAAACATCTCAGTACCCTGAGGAAGAGAAAACAATGAGTGATTCCCAAAGTAGTGGCGAGCGAAATGGGAGAAGCCCAAACCGAAACCACGAAAGTGGCGTCGGGGTAGCGGGTCCACGGTAGGACTTTGACTTGCTAGCGGAAGCCTCTGGAAAGAGGCACCAAAGAGCGTGATAGTCGCGTACGCGAAAGCGAGTTGGAGCTGAGTGGGTTACCCAAGTAGGGCGGGACACGTGCAATCCTGCCTGAATCAGCCGGGACCATCCGGTAAGGCTAAATACTCCTTGGCGACCGATAGTGAACAAGTACCGCGAGGGAAAGGTGAAAAGAACCCCGGTAAGGGGAGTCAAAAGAACCTGAAACCGCATGTCTACAAGCAGTTCGAGCACTACGGGGCAACCCAGTGCGAGAGCGTACCTTTTGCATCATGATTCGGCGACTTAATATACGTAGCGAGGCTAAGCCGTTAGGTGGAGCCGGAGCGAAAGCGAGTCCGAATAGGGCGTATAGTTGCGTGTATTATAACCCGAAGCGGGGTGATCTACACATGGCCAGGTTGAAGTGCGGGTAACACCGCATGGAGGACCGAACTCGTGAAAGTTGAAAATTTCTGAGATGAGCTGTGTGTAGGGGTGAAAGGCCAATCAAACTCCGTGATAGCTGGTTCTCCCCGAAAGATATTTAGGTATCGGCTCGGGCAATTCAATGCCGGAGGTAGAGCACTGGAACGGCTAGGGGTCTCACCAGATTACCAAACCGTACCAAACTCCGAATGCCGGCAATTGTTATCCCGGGACGCAGTCAGTGGGTGATAACGTCCATTGGCAAGAGGGGAATAACCCAGACCGACAGCTAAGGCCCCCAAATCTAGTCTAAGTGAACACTAGAAAGGATGTGGCAGGTCATTGACAACCAGGAGGTTGGCTTAGAAGCAGCCATCCTTTAAAGAAAGCGTAATAGCTCACTGGTCAAGACAGGCCGCGCCGAAAATGTAACGGGGCTCAAGACTAGTGCCGAAGCTTCGGGTCACACGTAAAGCGTGTGGCGGTAGGGGAGCGTCCCAGTTGCAGCGAAGGTCGACTGAAAAGGCGGCTGGAGCGGCTGGGAGTGCTGATGCCGAAATGAGTAGCGTTAAAGGGGGTGAGAAACCCCCTCGCCGTAAGCCCAAGGTTTCCTGGGTCAAGTTAATCTTCCCAGGGTTAGTCGGAACCTAAGCCGAGGCCGAAAGGCGTAGGTGATGGAAAGCGGGTTAATATTCCTGCACCATCTTGTGAGCGTTGAACTAAGGGAGGACGGAGAAAGCTAGGCGAGCTGACCGGTGGTTGTGTCAGTCTAAAGGCGTAGGGGTGTCGCGTACGAATAAAGGCGCGGCAG
>NZ_FNAJ01000048.1 GCF_900101905.1 Myxococcus virescens
GCCCGCACGCTGCGCCCCATGCGCAACCTCATCCGGGGCGTGTCACGCATCGGCCGCGGTGACTACAACGCCCAGCTCGGCGTGCGCGGCGACGATGAGGTGTTCGGCGGCATGCTGGTGCCCACGGCGGTGAACTTCGTGTTCATCCCCGGGCGCTACGTGCAGCTACAGAAGCTCCGCGGCGATGCGAAGCGGGCCCCCAGTGAGAACGAAGCGGTGCCCATGCTCGCCTCGTCCCACTGAGGCGCCTGTCACTTGGCGCGGGAAATACGACGGCCCGGCTCCTCACATGAGGGGCTGGGCCGTGTTCTTCCAAAGCGTCACATGACGGGCGAATTCACCCCGCCCGGAAGGGAAACTCAGACATCAAATCGGAATACCACCGCCGCAACCACAAGACTGAACAACCTGCGCAAGCCGATACTCAGTGCAAGACGCCCCCTGCGCATTCAAGCAAACGCGAAAGCTATTCATGCCCTGAAAAATCGCTCCCGTCGTAAACCATTCACCATCGATGCGGGCCTTACACTGCGGAGAGTAGTCATCACACGCAGACTGAGAGCCACAATTGACGAACGCCGACCATGCAGTGCAGCTTCCAAAACCGGCATTCACACACTCGTCCCAGTTCTGCGGCTGGCAAGACTCTGCCAACGCCTCCACCATGACGGCATCCGGCACGGGAGCCGCGCTGTTCAGAGCTGCCTCAGTCGCGGAAGGGTTCCCTTCTGTCGAAAGCTGCTCATCAACAGGACCGCATCCAACAAGAATAGCCATCGCCACCGAGCCAACGAGCATTCCAAACTTCTTCATAGCTGGCATTCTCTCAGGCCCCGCCGCCAAGAGCCATGTCAATGGCCCGTCACCGTGCAGTCACGGACCGGTGTCCTTCCATCCAGGGATGCGGCGTCTTGTTCCACCCCAAGAATCCCTTAAACCCAATTCGCATCTCCCCCCGGAATTCACAACAATTATTTCCAAGCAAACCATCTCACGGCCTTTTTCCACTGCCCAATACCAGCTCCACACAGGACAAGCAGAATTGTCCAGCCAAACAGCAGACGAATCCTTCAACCCCGTCGCACGAATTCAAAAGACATTCCATGCCGCGGTCATTTCGATATGGCCTTGCACTCTCCAGCAGCGCGCCCCCCAACGTCTGGGACGGGAGCATGACGCAGCGCGCACGGGGGGCATCGTCCAGGAGCCCCCGTGCGTCAAAGACGGGTACCAGCGCGCCCCCTGGAGTACGCTGAGACCCACTGGAGGTAGCCCCTCCCCCTCGGCGGCCCCCGAGCAGGCGCCTGCGCCCCCTGGAGACGAGACTTGCGGTTGGACGGCCCGCCACGTAGCGAGGAATGCCCGTGAAGCTCTCCCTCGCGACACGCATCTTCCTGGGCTACGCCGTGGTGCTCGGCACCTTCGGGCTGGTGTCCCTGTTCAGCGTGACGGAGCTCCACCGCAACCGGCTGGAAATCCGGCTGGTGAGCCAGGGCTACCTCCAGCTCTCCCAGGACGCCGCGGAGCTGGAGACCTTCCACGCCACCCAGGAGAAGGACACCGAGCGCCTGATTCAAGAGGGCAACGTCGAAATCCGCCGCGCCTTCATCCGGCTGGCCCGGACCTACAACTCGCCC
>NZ_FNAJ01000049.1 GCF_900101905.1 Myxococcus virescens
TGCATACAAAGGGTAAGTTTCAATTCATTGCTGAGCGAAGTCTCGCTGTGCGCAGTGTGAGTCTTCCAGGCGAGTGCCAAAAGCACTCGAGCCTCGGCCTTGGCCCCGAGTCCCTTACTCCCCTTGAGGGGGCATGCAAGAGAATGGGGAAAGTAAGCCTCACGACCAATTAGTACCGGTTAGCTGAACGTGTTACCACGCTTACACACCCGGCCTATCAACGTCGTAGTCTTCGACGGGTCTTCAGGGGCTTGCGCCCGGGATACCTGGTCTTGAGGTCGGTTTCCCGCTTAGATGCTTTCAGCGGTTATCCAATCGGCACATGGCTACCCAGCGATGCCTCTGGCGAGACAACTGGTACACCAGCGGTGCCTCCAACCCGGTCCTCTCGTACTAAGGTCAGAGCCTCTCAAGTATCCTACGCCCACAGCAGATAGGGACCAAACTGTCTCACGACGTTTTGAACCCAGCTCGCGTACCGCTTTAATTGGCGAACAGCCAAACCCTTGGGACCTGCTCCAGCCCCAGGATGCGATGAGCCGACATCGAGGTGCCAAACCTCCCCGTCGATGTGAACTCTTGGGGGAGATAAGCCTGTTATCCCCGGAGTACCTTTTATCCGTTGAGCGATGGCCCTTCCATTCAGGACCACCGGATCACTATGACCTGCTTTCGCACCTGCTCGACGTGTCCGTCTCGCAGTCAAGCTCCCTTATGCCATTGCACTCGACGCCCGGTTTCCAATCGGGCTGAGGGAACCATCGCGCGCCTCCGTTACTTTTTGGGAGGCGACCGCCCCAGTCAAACTACCCACCAGACAGTGTCCCAATCCCGGCTGACGGGACATGGTTAGACACCAGAAATCAACAGGGTGGTATTTCACCGTTGCCTCCACCGAACCTAGCGGCCCGGCTTCAAAGGCTCCCACCTATCCTACACAGTCAATCCCTAGTGTCACTGTCAAGTTATAGTAAAGGTTCACGGGGTCTTTCCGTCTTGCTGCGGGTAAACTGCATCGGCACAGCTATTTCAATTTCGCTGAGTCCCTCTCCGAGACAGCGCGGAAGTCGTTACTCCATTCGTGCAGGTCGGAACTTACCCGACAAGGAATTTCGCTACCTTAGGACCGTTATAGTTACGGCCGCCGTTTACTGGGGCTTCGGATCATCGCTTCACCTTGCGGCTGACGAATCCCCTTAACCTTCCAGCACCGGGCAGGAGTCAGACCCTATACGTCGGCTTGTCGCCTTCGCAGAGTCCTGTGTTTTTGGTAAACAGTCGCTACCGCCATTTCTCTGCAACCTCTCTCAGCTCCGGCTGTACGCCTTCACCTACCAGAGGCCCACCTTCTTCCGAAGTTACGGTGGAAATTTGCCTAGTTCCTTGGAGGAGAGTTCTCTCAAGCGCCTTAGGATTTTCTCCTCGCCCACCTGTGTCGGTTTACGGTACGGACACCCTGTAAGCTCCCTACGGGACTTTTCTTGGAAGCAGAGCATCAGCGACTTACCCCTTACGGGGCGCCATCGAGTCTCGGGGATA
>NZ_FNAJ01000050.1 GCF_900101905.1 Myxococcus virescens
AGGTCGGCGTCGCGCGCCGGGAGGACGTGGACGACGGCCTCGTCCAGCTCCCTCCCTGTCCCGCCTGCCGCTCCACCGAGTTTCTCATCCGCGCGGCCGAGGGCGAGCCAGAGCACCCGGCGCCCGGCAGCTTCGGCCACCTGCACCGACTCCTCGTCAACCACGCTCACGCGGAGCTCGTCCAGCGAGGGCGCTTGCACACTGTGCTCAAGCCCAAGGGGGGCGGTGCCGGCAAGGTGGTGGTGCGTCCCCTGTCGCAGGAGGCTCGCGAGCGCTGGTTCCCGCAAGGCCTCCGAATCACGGTGCCTCCCGACGAGCAGCCCCGCGCCCCCGAGGAGTCCAGTCGATAGACATACACCGTCAGCGAAACAGAGCCCCCTGCGCCCGCCATGCTCCGGGGCCGCCCGAATCCCCCTCTGCTCGACTTGCTATGTCTCGAAGACAGAGCGTGTATGTCTTCGCCCCCCAATGCGCGCCAGGGAGACACACATGGTTATCGGCAGCTCCACCACCTACCTCGGCAACGAAATTCCCGGCCTCCGCGGGCAGAAGGTCCGCATCTTCGCGGTGCTGCGCGGCGGACTCCGCCCCGACGCAAACCCGGACGCAGACGACTACTACGTGAATGACAACGAGACGCTGGCGCGCCTCGGGGGCGTCACAGCCGAGGACTGCATCGACGCTGCCCCCATTCTCCCGGACGGCACCACCTCCTTCGTGCATCTCGACCCGCGCGCCATCGACTTGGAGTGCTTCGCGCACCTGCGCAACCCCAGCGCACAATGACTTGCCATACGCGCAGAGCAGAGCGTGTATGCCTCACGCGCGCCCGTCGAGGGCGGCGGAAGGAAGAAACAATGACACCCCGCAAGCCACGCCCTACCAACTCTGCGAAGCCCGCCCGGGCACCCGAAGAAACCCTCGAGCGCATTGCACGCGAGACGCTGAACATTGAAACCCTGAAGACACGCAGCAGCGACAGCCTCGACCTTCACGATGTGGCGGTGTGGCGCCTGAAGGGCGCCCTCGAAGCGGCCTATCAGGCCGGCCTGAGCGCCGCCACCAGCGCCAGCAGCAAGTAGCGCCTCCTCTCACCAGCCACGCCCCGCCCAGCGGGGCAGCAGCGCATGAGGGCCGCCGGGCCGCCCTCGTGAACGGCAGACGTGTACCCACGGCCCCAAATCGAAAGCACCACCATGCCCCGCAACACCCCACCGAAGACGAAGAAGCTGGAGTCCATGAACCTGACGGAGCTGCGTGCCCGCTACCGCGAAGTGGTGGGTGAGGAGACGCGCAGCCCCAACAAGACGCACCTCATCCGCCGCATCGAGGAGTCCCTTGCCGCCAAGAGGCGGCGCAGCCCCTCCCGCCGGGCAACGGCCACCGCCCCCAGCGCCCCTCCTCCGGCCCCTGCTGCACCGGCCACCACCTCGGCCGAGGGCACGCAGCCCGCTCGCCAGCGCGGGCGCTTCGCCGGCATGTCGCTGCAGCAGTTGCAGGAGAAGTACCGCGAAGTCGTCGGGCGTCCGAC
>NZ_FNAJ01000051.1 GCF_900101905.1 Myxococcus virescens
TGGAGTTGCCCCCGTCAAATCGGACATGGTCAGAGGGGTGAAGCGGCGAGTCGAAACTCTCTCGGGGAGCGCATCTTCAGCGCCTTGTGAGGGTGCACGGTGTTGTAGTCGTGAAACCAGGCGGGGAGCTGCTGGAGGACTGCCTCGGCGCTGTCCAGTCGGGCCAGGTACACGTAGTCGCGCTTGAAGCTCTTCACGAAGGACTCCGCCATGCCATTGCTCTCGGGGGAGTAGGCCGGCGTGGTGCGGATGAGCAGGCCCAGGCTGCTCCCAAATTCGCGCGTCTCATGGGCTGTGTAGGCCGGGCCGTTGTCGGTCAGCCACTCAATGGGGTTCGAGGCCCGTCGGCAGCCAGCGCCGAAACGGTACTCCAGTGTCTCGGCCATCAAGTCGCGCACCAGTTCCCCGGTGAGGCCCCCGGTGGTGGCGACGAAGCGCATGGCCTCGCGGTCGCAGCAGTCCAGCGAGAAGGCGACCTGGATGCGCTCTCCATTCCAGCAGCGAATCTCGAAGGCGTCCGAGCACCAGCGCAGGTTGCTCTTGAGGGTGGCCACCGTACCCTCATGGGTGCGCGTCGGCTTGCCGGTGTGGCGAGCCAGTAGCAAGCCCGCGGCCTTCATTACCCGGTACACCCGCTTGGGGTTCACCCGGGGCTGTCCCTCGGAGAGCAGCTGCCGGTTCACCAGGGCCGTGACGCGGCGGTAGCCGTAGCTGGCCCGCTCGTCGGTGACAGCACGAATTCTCGCCAGCAGGGACTCGTCGGTGCGCTTGCGGTACGGGCCCCGTCGCCTGGGCACCTCCGTGGTGCCATCTTGCACTCGGAGGACCAGGTTGCTGCGCGAGACGTCCAGCGCCTCGGCCACGGCCTTCAACGGGAACCGCTCCTGGAAGGCAAGCTGAGCGGCGAGGTCCGTTTTTTGGGGCGGGCCAGCTCCAGCGCCTCCTTCAGAATCTCGTTCTCCATCGTCTTCTTGCCCAGCAGCCGCTCCAGCTCCCTCACCTGGGCCTGCAGCCGCTTCACTTCGGACTCTGGGACTACCGCCTCGTCTGCGCCTAGGCTGGACATCGAGCCCTCCTCCGCCAGTCGCCTCCAGTGGAACAACATGCTCGCCGACAGTCCATAGCGACGGGCCACCGAGGAGATGCTCTGCCCGGCCATCTCCGCTTCTGCCAGGAACCGTTGCTTCTCCTCGGCGTTGAAGCGTCGTCGGCGACCAGGGCGAGCCGGTGGGATGACTTCTACTTCGAGTGCCTTCGTGTCCATCTCTAG
>NZ_FNAJ01000052.1 GCF_900101905.1 Myxococcus virescens
AGCCCATTCGGCGAAGGAGAGCGGCTGTACCGCACGGGGGACGTGGTGCGGTGGCTGGGGAACGGGACGTTGGAGTTCCTGGGCCGAGCGGACACACAGGTGAAGGTGCGTGGGTACCGCATCGAGTTGGGTGAAGTGGAAGCAGCGCTGGCCCAGTACGGTGGCGTCAACGAAGCCGTGGTGGTGGCGCGGGAGGATGGGGGCGAAGGCAAGCGGTTGGTGGCCTACGTGACGGCGCAGGAAGGTGCCTCGCTGGACACGGGGGCACTGCGAAGCCACGTGAAGCAGCGACTGCCCGAGTACATGGTGCCGTCAGCATATGTGGTGCTGGAGTCGCTGCCGCTGACGCCGAACGGAAAGGTGGACCGCAAGGCGCTGCCCGCCCCGGATGCCCAGGGGCCGAAGACGGCACAGTTCGAGGCGCCTCGCACGGCGACTGAGGAGAAGCTGGCGTCCATCTTCGCCGAGGTGCTGAACGTCGAGCGCGTCAGCGTCGACGAAGACTTCTTCGAGTTGGGCGGACACTCGCTGCTGGCAACGCAGTTGGTGTCGCGAGTGAGGGAAGAACTCCAGGTAGAGCTCCCGCTGCGAGACATCTTCGAAACTTCCACAGTGGGGAAGCTGGCCGAACGGATTGACGCATCCCGCGGGACGACAGCGGCGGCGGTTCGAGCACCACCCCTGACGCGCGTTTCTCGGAGCGATGCGCTACCGCTGTCATTCGCGCAGCAGCGGCTGTGGTTCCTCGACCAGTTGGAGCCAGGCAGTCCGTTCTACAACGTCCCCTCCGTGGTGAAGTTGACTGGGCGTCTGCAAACGACCGCGTTGGAGGCCAGCTTCAGTGAACTCGTGCGGCGGCACGAGTCATTGCGCACGACGTTCCGTGTCAGTGGCGGTGAACCTGTGCAGGTCATCGCAACGGATCCGCTTCAGCCTTTCCAGCAGCTCGACTTCAGCGAACCGGAAGCGGAGCGCGAATCCAGGGTGCGGCGCTGGATCGAAGAGGAGATTCAGCGCCCGTTCAATCTGGAGACGGGCCCGTTGCTGAGGGCGACGCTACTGAAGGAGGGGGAAGAAGCGCACGTGCTGGTGCTGGTGATGCACCACATCGTGTCGGACGGGTGGTCGATGGGCGTGCTGGTGAGGGAGTTGGTGGCTCTGTACGAGGCGTACTCGCAGGGGCGCGAGTCACCGCTGGCGGAGCTGGAGGTGCAGTACGCGGACTACGCGGTG
>NZ_FNAJ01000053.1 GCF_900101905.1 Myxococcus virescens
CGCTGCCACACCGCGTAGTCCGCGTACTGCACCTCCAGCTCCGCCAGCGGTGACTCGCGCCCCTCCGAGTACGCCTCGTACAGGGACACCAGCTCCCTCACCAGCACGCCCATCGACCAGCCGTCCGACACGATGTGGTGCATCACCAACACCAGCACGTGCGCTTCTTCCCCCTCCTTCAGCAGCGCCGCCCTCAGCAGCGGCCCTGTCTCCAGATTGAACGGACGAAGCGCCTCGCGCTCCACGAGGCGTTTTGTCTCCAGCCCTCCTTCACCGTCGTCCGGAGTTCCGCGCGCCAAGACTTCCAACCGGGTCGATGCAGTGTCGGAGACAATCTGGACAGGCATCCCGTCCTGAGCACGGAAGGTGGTTCGCAACGATTCATGTCGGCGGACCAACTCATCGAAGCTACGGCGCAACGCTGCAATGTCGAGGACGCCTGTGAGCCTCACTGCGACTGGCACGTTGTAGAAGGCGCTGCCAGGCTCCAGTTGATCGAGGAACCACAGTCGCTGCTGAGCGAACGATAGCGGCAATGCCCCCTGGCGCGGTGCCCGCATCAGTGGTGGCGCCTGGGGCATCAAGCCCCCCACCTGTGCGTGTCCTAGCCGGAGGGCCAGTTTCTCCACCGTCGGCGATTCGAAAACGTCCCTCAGGGGGAGTTCCACCTGAAAGGACTCGCGGACGCGCGAGACCAGCTGCGTGGCCAGCAGCGAGTGGCCACCCAGCTCGAAGAAGTCTTCGTCGACGCTGACTCGCTCGACGTTCAGCACCTCGGCGAAGATGGACGCCAGCTTCTGCTCAGTCACCGTGCGAGGCGCCTCGAAGTGCGCAGCCTTCGAGCCTTGTGCCTCTGGAACGGGCAGCGCCTTGCGGTCCACCTTTCCGTTCGGCGTCAGCGGCAGTGACTCCAGCACCACGTACGCTGACGGCACCATGTACTCCGGTAGCCTCTGCTTCACGTGACTTCGCAGTGCACCCGCGTCCAGCGAGGCAGCCTCCCGTGCCGTCACGTAGGCCACCAACCGCTTTCCTTCGCCTCCATCCTCCCGCGCCACCACCACGGCTTCGTTGACGCCACTGTGCTGGGCCAGCGCTGCTTCCACTTCACCCAGCTCGATGCGGTAGCCGCGCACCTTCACCTGCGTGTCCGCTCGGCCCAGGAACTCCAACGTCCCGTTCCCCAGCCACCGCACCACGTCCCCCGTGCGGTACAGCCGCTCTCC
>NZ_FNAJ01000055.1 GCF_900101905.1 Myxococcus virescens
CTCGCCAGCGCGGGCGCTTCGCCGGCATGTCGCTGCAGCAGTTGCAGGAGAAGTACCGCGAAGTCGTCGGGCGTCCGACGGGCAGCAGCAACGTCGCCTACCTCCAGTGGAAGATTCGGGAGGCGGAGGCTGGACGAATCAACGTAGGCCCCCGCCCCGAGCGCGAGGTGAAGGTGCGCGAGGACGGCAAGCGCGTCATCCCCCTCTCCTTCGACGACGAGGCAATCAAGGCCCTGGACAAGGCCTGGCGCGACGCGGGCCTGCCGAGCCGCACGCGCCTCGTCACTCGCGCGCTGTACAACGAACTCACGGCCATGTGCGCCACCGAGGCCGCCAGGCACTTCGCTCCGAACGAGAACGAGTGAGGATTGCCATGGCGACAAAGGAACAAGCCACCGACGCCCTCGTGTTGGTGGCACTTCGCAAGGCGCTCGCAGGGGCTCGCGTAGAGGTGAAGCTGACCCTTCACAGCAGCGGCTGCGAATTGCAGCCGGAAGTCGAAGTCACATTTCCCCAGGGCACCTCCGCACGCCAGCGCAACGCGGCCCTCCTGCTTCTTGCCGCCCAGGTGGAGCTGCGCACCCCGGCGCAGGAGCATTGGCTCGTCGAATCAGAGGTCCTCGACGACGGCAATAGAGGCCGCATCTATCTGGTGCTGCTCGGCGTCGGTGGACCTTGGCCGACTCATGAAGAGGCAGAGCGCGGACTGCAAGTCCTGCACAGCGCCCTCCGCTGACATGGGCATGCGGGCGGCGCAACCTGCCTCCCTGCCGCCCATTCAATGAAACATACAACGCCACAGCGCCAGAGAGGACTTGATACGCCCGCACAACAGAGCGTGTATTCCTTTCGCGACGGGCGACAAAACGCCTCGCCAACCCCAAAGGAACGCACACCATGAAGACCACCCCCAAGCCCCCTCGCCTTGGCCAGACGACGGCAACCGAGCCCCAGAACGCCACGGTGAATCTGAGCCTCAGCAAGAACCGATACGGCACGCCTCAGCCGCAGCTGGACATCTTCCTCCCGCGCGGCTCCAGCCACCGGGAGACGAGCGCGATGCTCTACACGTTCGCCGCCAGCCTGGAGCTGCGCACCCCTACCAGCGAGCGA
>NZ_FNAJ01000056.1 GCF_900101905.1 Myxococcus virescens
TCCAGGCTGGCGGCGAACGTGTAGAGCATCGCGCTCGTCTCCCGGTGGCTGGAGCCGCGCGGGAGGAAGAAGTCCACCTGCGGCTGAGGCGTGCCGTATCGGTTCTTGCTGAGACTCAGAGTCACCGTGGCGTTCTGGGGCGTGGGTGCCGTCGTCTGGCCAAGGCGAGGGGGCTTGGGGGTGGTCTTCATGGTGCGCGTTCCTTTGGGGTTGGCGAGGCGTTTTGTCGCCCGTCGCGAAAGGCATACACGCTCTGTCGTACGGGCGTATCAAGTCCTCTCTGGCGCTGTGGCGTCGTATGTTTCATTGAATGGGCGGCAGGGAGGCAGCTTGCGCCGCCCGCATGCCCATGTCAGCGGAGGGCGCTGTGCAGGACTTGCAGCCCGCGCTCTGCCTCTTCACGCGTTGGCCAAGGTCCGCCGACGCCGAGCAGCACCAGATAGATGCGGCCTCTATTGCCGTCGTCGAGGACCTCCGATTCGACGAACCAGTGCTCCTGCGCCGGAGTGTGTAGTTCCACCTGAGCGGCAAGAAGCAGGAGGGCCGCGTTGCGCTGGCGTGAGGAGGTGCCCTGGGGGAATGCGACCTCGACTTCCGGCTGTAACTCGCTGCCGCTGCTGTGAAGGGCCAGCTTCACCTCCACACGGGCGCCCGAGAGCGCCTTTCGAAGCGCCACCGACACGAGGGCGTCGGTGGCTTGTTCCTTTGTCGCCATGCTGGGCCTTACTCCTCAGCCTTCGGAGCGAAGTGCGCTGCGGCCTCGGTGACGCCCATGGCCGTGAGTTCGTTGTACAGCGCGCGCGTGACGAGGCGCGTGCGGCTCGGCAGGCCCGCGTCGCGCCAGGCCTTGTCCAGGGCCTTGATGGCCTCGTCGTCGAAGGAGAGCGGGATGACGCGCTTGCCGTCCTCGCGCACCTTCAGCTCGCGCTCGGGGCGGGGGCCCACCGACACGCGTCCGGCCTCCGCTTCCCGAATCTTCCACTGCAGGTAGGAGACGTTGCTGCTGCCCGTCGGACGCCCGACGACTTCGCGGTACTTCTCCTGCAACTGCTGCAGCGACATGCCGGCGAAGCGCCCGCGCTGGCGAG
>NZ_FNAJ01000057.1 GCF_900101905.1 Myxococcus virescens
CACCGCGTAGTCCGCGTACTGCACCTCCAGCTCCGCCAGCGGTGACTCGCGCCCCTGCGAGTACGCCTCGTACAGAGCCACCAACTCCCTCACCAACACGCCCATCGACCAGCCGTCCGACACGATGTGGTGCATCACCAACACCAGCACGTGCGCGTCCTCTCCCTCCTTCAGCAGCGTCGCCCTCAGCAGCGGCCCTGTCTCCAGATTGAACGGGCGAAGTGTTTGAAGTTCCGTTCGACGCTGGACTGCCAGGGTCTTCTCCGTGCCCTGGAGTGCACTCAGGTCCACGAACTCCAACGCGCCCCTTCCTGCGGGAGAGATGACCTGGGTGGGAACGCCTGCCTCGGAACGGAAGGTCGTGCGCAGCGCCTCATGACGGAGAACCAGTGAATGGAAGCTCCGTTCCAGCGCTGCAACATCAAGGGCCCCCGAGAGCTTTACTGCCACGGGCACGTTGTAGAAGGCACTGTCGGGGTCAAGCTGGTGGAGGAACCACAGCCGTTGCTGTGCGAACGACAGAGGAAGCGCGCCGTCTCGTGAGGCGCGAACCAGCGGAGGGCCTCTCAACCCAGCAGCGACTCCCGAGGCACTCTCCAGCCACCTCGCCACTGTCTCAACCGACCGGGACTCGAAAACTGTCCTGAGTGGTAGTTCAACCTGGAAGGCCTCGCGCACGCGCGACACCAACTGCGTGGCCAGCAGCGAGTGGCCACCCAGCTCGAAGAAGTCGTCGTCGATGCTGACGCGCTCGACGTTCAGCACCTCGGCGAAGATGGACGCCAGCTTCTCCTCAGCCGCCGTGCGAGGCGCCTCGAAGTGCGCTGCCTTCGGGCCTTGTGCCTCTGGAGCGGGCAGCGCCTTGCGGTCCACCTTTCCGTTCGGCGTCAGCGGCAACGACTCCAGCACCACATACGCCGACGGCACCATGTACTCCGGCAGCCGCTGCTTCACGTGGCTCCGCAGTGCGCTGGACTCCAGTTCCACGCCCTCTTGCGCCGTCACGTAGGCCACCAACCGCTTGCCTTCGCCCCCATCCTCCCGCGCCACCACCACGGCTTCGTTGACGCCACCGTGCTGG